>CAYXGR010000453.1:0-2935 GCA_964464525.1 uncultured Planctomycetaceae bacterium | reverse complement strand
GCACGCCGACCGCTTCCTAACGGGCGCGGCTCTGATAGGACCGTTCTCATCCCTTGTACTGCGCCCGGATGATTTCGCTCGCCTTGTTGCCGGGCAGGTCGAGCGCGCCCAGTGCCTTGGACGCGGCGGCGCGCAGGATGAGATCCTGTTCGCCCATCGTGAACTCGATCAACCGGGAGACGACTTCTCGATCGCCGAGGCGGTTGCCGTTGCGTCGAGCCGATTCAGCCAGGGCGGCAAAGGCGGCGATCCGTTCGGCCTGGGAATGAATCGAGTCCAGGGCTGACTCGGTTACGGCCTCCTGGGCGGCGGTACTGTCGGCCAAGGCCAGGCTGTGGGCCGCGGACATCCGCAGGGCCTCGGACTTGCTTCTGAGCGCCTGAATCAGGGAGGGAACCGACCGCGAAAAATCGTATACGTCCAGATGACTTGCCGCGATGTCGCGCAGGACGCCGGCCGAACGAATGGCCAGTTGCAAGGACAAGTCTCGATCGAGCGACGTCATGCCCAACGCCTGGGCAGCACGGGCATAATGGCCCATCAGCTTCCGGGCGATCTGATCGGGATCACCCAGATCGATCACGTCGGAGAGGATCATCTCCACACCGGTGGCATCTCGCGACACACGCCGTGCCCGGCCGATGTCGTCTTCCTTCGCGACGATGAGGATCGGTGTCGCGGCCGATTGGAAGTTTGATCGCAATTCCCCGATCGCCGAGGCAACGGCCGGTTTTTCGATATCGCTGCCGAGAAGGATGACGTCAAACGATGTTAGATTGGCGTCTTTTCCATTCTGAAGGGCTTGATACAACGTCGGGCCGATCGCGCATTCGAACCCACCGGCCCGAAGCAATGCCTGGAATTTGTTCCGCAAATCCCCGTCGGGATCGACGATCAGGGCCGCCTGACGATCCGACTGGAGCAGGGCCTCCGACAGAACGGGGATCACGTTTTCCGCACCGGAGAACGAGGTCTTGGGCAGTGCCCGCCCAAGCGTCAGGGCCGCCTTGGTTCGAACCTGCCGGTTGGGGAAGGACAACATCCGTACCAGCGGTTGCTTCAGATCCTCCGCGCCGACCAGGCTCGGCTCTCCTGCCGTCTCGCCCAATGCCGCAATCGCCCCCAACGCCACGCCGGGATCGCGATCACGCAAGGCCAGCGACAGGACCATATGGTTGTATCGGGCGCCGGCCGCGCGTGCGAAGTAGATTGATCGTGGATAGTGCTCCGGTCGGGTCGAGTCCTTGTCCGCGAGCGGATCGGCCTCGGCGCTTTCAACATTCAATCCGAGTTGGGCCTCTCGACGGAAATTCGCCGCCAGCCACAGGGCCGTGGATTCCTCGCCGTTCGGATTGGCGAGCAGCGATTCCTCGCAGCAGCGCATGGCCATCACGGAATTGAAAATGTTCGTCGGAACGGGGATGAAACGCAGGGTGTTGTCCCTCAGGTACCACACATTCGCGGCATCCATGCGAGGATCGGCCCGAAGCGAGTCGGTGCCGGCGTAATACAACTCGGCGAGTTTGAGAAAGAGGATCGACAGGTCGGATCCGGGTGAAATACCGAATGATGCGAGCGCTTTCTCTGCCTCGGCACGAACTTCGCCGGATTCGCTCGGATTTCGGGCGATCTTGGCCAGGTAGGGCACGGCCTGTTGATAGCCGATTTCGGCCGTCGCCCGGATGAGGATCCCCTTGGTTACGTCATCCCCTATTCCCAAGGCCTGGCAGAGTGGATTCAGACCGGCACGCCCGATCTTCGGAAGTACCTGGATGATCGCCGGGTGCAGTGAGATTTGACCCGCGTCTTGCAACGCCCGGATCAGATGGGGGATCGCATATTCGCCGGACGTCTTCAGCCGATTGATCGCGTTGTAGGCCATTCTCGGCGGCCCGCCGAGACGGTTGATGTTGATCGAGATTTCATAGGGATCTCGACGGAGGATGTCCTCGCCCTGGTTCAGAATTTCCAGGAATCGCCGCACGGACGGTCCGACTTCAGCGTGGTTGATCAGTTTCAGAAGGATGTCGTGGCGGTTGGGATTTTGCCGGGCGAGTTCGAGCAGGGCGACGGGATCGGGATTGGCCTCGTCCAGCGCCTTGAAGTGTGCGTCGGCGAGTTGAAAGCGACCGATCGCCGCAAGGTGCCAGCCGTCTTCGGCGAGGGAGCGCTGTCGTCGGCCGCTCGCCATTTTTTGGACAATCGTCTTCACCATCGCCGGGGCGTCGTCCTGCTCGGCCCACTGTTCCAGCCGGATGGAGCTACCCCGGTCGGCCATCAGGGCGAGGCGCAGGTCGGATTGATTTTCGGAGACAAGCCTCTCGATCAGGGCACCTCCCTGAGTCAGGTCATTCCGCTCGAGCGCGTGCTGGACATCGTTCCAAATAGTCCATGCCTGTGCGTTCTGGCCGACCATGTCGTCGGCCAGCTCCTGTCCTATGGCGGGCATCGCGACGACGGCCAGGCTTGAGACAATCGCGGCACGGATGAAACGGTGACAAAGACCCCTGATATGATTCATGGTGAATCCTCCCGGACACATCTTCGGACGAAACCGTGTGGGACAACCGCAGGTTTTTGCGGGTAGTTTGCGGCTTAACGCCCCCACCCCATCAAGGCATGGCACGGACGCGGGGACACCCCCCGCGCACGAGCGGAAACAAGCGTGTGAAACTCCTTATTATATTGAACTTACGCTCCCGGTCAAGAATCAGCGATATCGACCGGTAACAGCGGGTGCATGACAATAGAGGCGGAACTTGTTCGTGGCGTCGCGTGCGATCCATCACAGGGGGGCTGGGTTGGCTGGTCGGGTGTGAGCCGACTCGCCACTGCCAAGGCACAATCCTTGGGGATCGTGCCTTGACAGTGCCACCCATTCGATCCTTGGGAATTGGGTATGCCTGCCACTGCAGCGGTTGGAAACCGGTGCCAC
>CAYXGR010000452.1:1188-2937 GCA_964464525.1 uncultured Planctomycetaceae bacterium | reverse complement strand
AGGGTGGCATGCCCAAGCGAAGCGCGGGCATGGCGTACAGGATAGGCACGGGTGAATCACCTGACACACCAAGGCTCCGAATACAACCCCCGCAACGCGTCATGGACCCCCAGCCCCGTCCTGATCCGTCGGCTTCTGGTTGCCCGTGCCATTCCCCCCTGGCAGCCCGTGGTAGAACTGTGGCACCGGTTTCCAACCGGTGCGTAACCATTAAAACAGGCGATGCGACATCCAGTTTCGACATCCACCACAGGCTGCTAGAATCCACGGATGGAGTTGGATGGAATACCCCGCCACCGGGCGGGATCACCATCCCAATTAGCCCAACCCCTTAGACTCGCGAGATGAAACGCCTTGCTTCTTTTTATCCCCATCCGAACCGACTCGCCCGTGCGACGGCAACCCATCGTGAACTACGGGTTGATTGCGGCGAATGTCCTTGCCTTCGTGATCTTGGATGTCTTCTCCGGAATCAGCGGTTCGGATTTCGGCGAGTCCGTCAAGCGTCGACTCATCCTCGACCCCTTCAACCTGCACCTCTACCAATTCCTCTCCTACCAGTTTCTCCACGGCGACATCGTCCACCTGCTCGGCAACATGCTCTTTCTCTGGATCTTCGGGAACAGCGTCAATTCGAAGATGGGCAATGCCGCCTACCTGCTGTTCTACCTGGCCGCCGGCATTTTCGCGGGCGTCGGTTTCGTCAGTGGCGCACAGAATCCCTGCCTCGGCGCCAGCGGGGCCATCGCCGGCGTCACCACCGCCTTTCTCGTCCTGTTCCCCCACAGCGGGATCACGACATTTTACTGGTTATGGTTTTACATCGGGACCATGCACATCCGGGCGATGCTCCTGATCGTCGCGAAGATCATCCTCTGGGACAACATCATCTCACCCAGTCTCTCCGCCGGCCAAGGATACAGCCAGGTCGCCTATTCCGCCCATATCGCGGGGTATTTCTTCGGATTCACGCTGTGCCTGTTCCTGCTCTGGATCCGCGCATTGCCGCGCGACCAGTACGACATCCTCGCCCTGATCAAACGCTTCTATCAACGCCAGCAGTTCAAGGCCGCCATGGCCGATCCCAATGCCCGGGCACAGGCCACCTTCGGCCGAGTCGCCAAGACCGTCTCGGTCCATACCGGTCGGCCCGTCGAGGCACGGGCGGTCGCGGTGGATAGCGAAGTGGTCCGGCTCCGCGCGGAGATCGCAGAGTTGGTCGCCCGAGGAGACTATACCGGCGCGGCCGACCGCTACGAATCGCTGGTCGTCCGCGATCCGTCGCAGTGCCTGCCGAGGCAGAACATGCTGATGGTCGCGAATCAGTTGATGACGCTCGGTCGCTATCCCCAGGCAGCCGCCGCCTACGAGAAACATCTCGAAACCTATCCGGGCGATCGCGACATCCTTCAGATCAAGTTCCTGCTCGGCATCATCTACGCCAAGTATCTCCAGCAACACGAAGCCGCCGAGGGCTTCCTCCGCGAATGCGCCAAGCGCCTGACCGACCCGGATCAGAAAAAGCAGGCCACGGAATGGTACCAGACGGTACTGACGGCCCTGGGACGAGGTCCATCAACAACAGAGTCCTGATCCCGCCGAATGGCATGCCCAAGCTCCAAGGATCAAAGGGGTGGCACTGTCAAGGCACGATCCCCAAGGATAGAAAAGGGGTGGCACTGTCAAGGCACGACCCCCAAGGATAGAAAAGGGGTGGCACTGTCAAGGCACGACCCCCAAGGGGCGTGC
>CAYXGR010000452.1:0-1088 GCA_964464525.1 uncultured Planctomycetaceae bacterium | reverse complement strand
CCCCAAGGATAGAAAAGGGGTGGCACTGTCAAGGCACGACCCCCAAGGGGCGTGCCTTGGCAGTGACGTGCCAACTCATACCCAACCACCCCCCCCTACGTATAGTCGATCAATTGCTCGACTGGCGGCGGCGTCAAAGGGCTGAGCCAGGCGCGAAGCAGGAGCCGCTGCTCCGGGGCCGTCGCCACGATCGTCTCCGATCCCCCCGCATCGGCGACGGTCAACAGCCACACCCCTCGACGAAGCTGGTTGGCACAGAGCACACTTTGACTGCGATCGTAAATATGCAGCTTGGCCTCCCCACCGCGCCTCCCGGCCTTGCGAAGAAGCAGCCCACCGGGAACCAGCAGCCACTGGGTAGTGGAGAAGAGACTTCTCCGAAACGGGAGGAAGAGTGTCAGGAGGAACACCGTAGACCACATGAGAAACTGCCAGGTCACTCGGCCCAGTTGAAAAGATTTGATACCGGCCATCACCGCGAATATCGCAAATACGACGGCGGAGAATCGGTTGCCTTTGAGCTTGAGATTGCGCCAAATCCGTCGTGTGCCCAACAAGTCATCACGGTGCCCGGGCGAGTCGCCCGCGTTGGGATCGGTAGGCTCGCCCTCGCTGTCGGCGGCCAGGGCCAGCTCGTCGAAGGCCGCGTCGGACTCGTCCAGCAGCCGGGGCTCGAAGACTTCCGTCAACGGCTCAATCGGCGGCGGTTCCTTCTTCCACCAGGCCAGAATGGTTTCGCCCGTTCGGCCTTGCTTGACGAGGGCCTGAGGCAATTCCCGAATGGGCGGAGTCGTCTCGGTCCTGGAGAAGAGTTGTGTGACTTCTTGAACGATGGAACCCAGATCGCCCTGCGGGGCTTTCAACAGAATGCGTTCAACTTTGGCGACCGTTCTACGACGCCACGGCCAGGTCAGTAGAAAAACGACGAGAAAAAGAGTAACGCCCCCGGACAGCCCATACATCAGGGTTGATTGATAGATGAGCATGGCAATGTTGACGGTGAAGATGACGCCCACGACAACGGCGAACAGAATGGCCACTCGTGCGAGCTTGAGCAACGACGGTTTTTTGATGCGCACACTCGTCAG
>CAYXGR010000451.1:0-2937 GCA_964464525.1 uncultured Planctomycetaceae bacterium | reverse complement strand
GCCGTTGAGCATCGACCCACTCGCTTGCGCTCGGGGCTCGGATTGAATGCACACTGTGTGTGAAATTGCGGTTCAAGTTCGCTGGTCCGCATGATCAACAGATGGGGCTGATGACCCATCCTACCCTGGGTTTGCGGGTCGCGGAAACTATCATGCACCCACCCCCTACGGCCGTACTGACCGGCGGTTGCATTTCATCGATTCCCCGACTAGGCTCTGATACCATGGAGTTGCCAAAAAGACCGCTGGGAGATGAGTTTACCCGTCCAGGCGCCTATCGCGAGCTATCGCAGAGGCTCGCAGCCAACCCGAAGATGGGTGAGTTGTCCGCGCTGATCATGTATGCCTTCGATCGGCGGACCCGTCTGTTGCCATTCTATTTCGCGGATCATCGCATTATCCCCGCCAGCGTCCGCGCCGTGGCGGATTCGCTCCATCACGCCGGTCTGACGAACTCCCGGATCGCCTTCCAACTCTGGTCGCCCAACGTGCTGCCTTCGCGAGCCTTGCTAAACGGTCGACCGCCCGACATTTTGCTCATCAGCAGCATGCAGATCCATGCCCTCGAGGCCTACAAGCTGATCGCCGACGCCCATCGGATCCCCGAGGAGAACCGTCCGCTGATCCTCTGCGGCGGTCCCAAGTCGATCTACGAGCCGTGGGACAACTTCGCCCTCGGCGAGCATGGCGAGATCAATGCCGACGTGGCGGTGACCGGCGAATCGTACGTCCTGCTGGAGATGCTGGAGCGGCTGCTGGAATACAAGAGCAACGGCGAATCGATGCGGCGGGCCTTCGTCCGTGCCCGCGACGCCGGCGGGCTGGAGGATATCCCGGGATTGTACTATCGCGTCGATCCGCCGGGCGGCGGCGAGGCCCACCTGGTCAACACCGGGATCCAGCGGCTGGTGCAGTATATCGACGAGTTGCCGATGCCCCTCGCGGCCTTCGGGAAGATGGAGCCGATCCACAAGGCCGAGACCTTGGCGCCCGCTCCGATTCCGCCCGAGAAGATCCATAAGTATTGCAAGATCACGTCGCTGATCATCACCCAGGGGTGCAAGTTTCGGTGCAGCTACTGCCCCATCCCGGCCTACAACCAGAACTCCTACCGTTTCAAAAGCCCCCAGCGGCTAGGCGATGAGATGGAGACGCTTCAACGCGAGCTGGGTCTGCGCACCTTCTTCGGAACCGACGACAACTTCCTCAACCGCCGCGAGGCCTTCGAGCCGATCTTCGAACATCTCGCCGGTCGGCGGATTCGCGGGATCGCTTTCAACAAGAAGGTTCGATGGGCCACCGAGGCAACGGTCCATGATGCGTATCAGAACATGGATACCTTCCCCCTGGCCCGCAAGGCCGGTCTCCGCGCGCTCTGGTTCGGCGTCGAGGACTTGACCGCGAAGTTGATCAAGAAGGGCCAGGCCGGCAACAAGACCCCCGAGGTGTTCAAGGCGATGATCGAACGCGGCATCTGCCCGATGCCGATGATGATGCACCACGACGGCCAGCCGCTCCGCACCGAGAAGGGCAATCTCTACGGCCTGAAAAATCAGGTGAAATACCTGCGAAAGCATGGGGCGATCAGCATGCAGATCACCGCCCTGACGCCCGCCGTCGGCACCCACTTTTTCGATCAACCCTATCGAGACGGCATGGTGGTCAAAAGCGTCGCGGGGACGCGGGTGGACGAGGCGATGTTCGACGGCAACCACGTCGTGGCCACCAACGAAGAGCGGCCCTGGCGGAAGCAGATGAATCTGATCTGGGGCTACGGAGCGTTTTACAATCCGTGGAACCTGTTCCTGTCGATCGTGCGCCCCAAGCGCCGACTGGCCGGCGCCGACATCGGCATGCAGATCATCGGGATGGTCGGCCTCGCCCGCACCACCGTCGATTCGATTCGCTACGCCTGGAAGGTGAAGCGCGGCCCGATCGTTCGCTGCGACGCCATCCCCGGCTCGCCGTTGCCGGTCAAGAACGTCCGGCCCGACGAGATCGAGACCAAGCGCCCGACGGCCCTCCCGCCCGACTCCTGCGACGTCTACGGAATCCGGCTTCCGGACGCAAAGGCCGACGACGGCGTTCCGCTGCCGATTCTTGCGGCGGGCTGATCAAACTCATATTTTGATGGACGTCTTCTTGTAAGTAGTCGAGCGACGGAATATCCACGATCATGGCCAAAGACAAAGGCGTTATCGTCTCCTTTCGCGTCGATAAGCACCTCGCCGACGTGCTGAACAAAGTTCCCGACCGATCCTCTTTCATCCGCGACGTGATCCTGCGGAGCTTCTACGAATCCTGCCCCGTCTGTCAGGGCCGAGGCATCCTGCCGGAGGAACTGGCCCGCTGGGCAACACGAAAGCTCCGTTCCGAAAAGGCAACCCGCTGCGGTTGTTGCCATTTCAACTATCCCGAGTCGGCCCTGCCCAAACGCACCCGCGGCAAGTCAAATAAAAAGCGTTTCGTCTGCCCACACTGCCAATCACACGAGCACGAGCATTAGCAGCCTATCAGAGCCGCGCCCGTCAGGAAGCGGTCCGCGTTCGGCCCAGAAAACCGCTCCCTCACGGTCGCGGCTCTGAACATAATGTCACTTTTTTGACACCCTCTCAGGTTACTTCTTCGGCACGGCAGAGCGAATCGCCGTGGCGACCTGTTCCACCCACTGCTGTAACACAGCCGTCTCCGGCAGGGCGATGCGCAGGTCCGAGCGACCGGTCGCCGGGTTGGTCTCGACGCGGACGGGCGCCGACGGATCAGCCTTTCCACCCGTAGCCGCACCGCCCGCCTTGCCCGGCGATGCCAGCGCCTGGCCGATGGATTGGAGAAAGCCGCCGGCCTGATTGAGCAAATCACCCAGCGACGGCTCGGCGGCGGCCGGGCGGCCATTGCCCTTTGGCTTGCCGTTCGACCGCACCGGCTCGACGGCCTCGG
>CAYXGR010000450.1:0-2945 GCA_964464525.1 uncultured Planctomycetaceae bacterium | reverse complement strand
CCAGGTTGCGACTCATGCCGCACTGTGGCACCGGTTTCCAACCGGTGCATATCGCAGGAATCTAACCTGCAACACGGGTATAAGAATGAGTTCTTACTTAACCCGTATTTCAAGCATCCGCCGGTATCGCGACCAGGGAGGAATCGTTTGATTCGGCCCGCCTGTCGCGCGATAGACATCAGGGTTTGTGCTCACCTTCTGAACAAACACGGCGCCGGAATACAGCGTTGGATCGTCCGACGGAATTCCATTGTCTGATATCGTCCCGATAGTCCCATCACTATCGTAATCAAATGGAGGACTCTGGCCGAGTTCCCTCAGGGCCATTTCCAAACCGCTCTCAGCCGCATAAAACGCCCCAGTGCCGAAATAATGGCTCAGCGAACTCGTCGCAGTGGTCGCGGTCCCTCGGAACAACCAGAGAGCAAAGGTTCCCATAACCAACATAGCCACGACGAAGCTGATGATGGCAATGCCACGGCGTTGCGATCCAGGGACGACACGATGAGTACGCCCGAAAACATGGGGAGCATCGACGCCTCGCCGATAGTCGGACAACCGACATCGCGGAGACTCAAGATTTTTTGGATATACTCTACGGCTCATTTGACTTGCTCATTCAAAAATTTCGCAGATAAGTCGATGTTCTCAACCGCGCCACTTCCTCGGACCAACACTGCTTGAGTTCGATTTGTATCGAAATCCGACGAATATTTTCGATCTTGAGCGTGGACAAGGGTAAAGGTTTCAACTCGTTGTTCGGCGGGTCGCTCAAGTTATCGAAGTAGGTGAATTTCAGGCTGAGGACATCCTTCGCCAATGTGAACCAACTGATGCCGTCGGTCGTCATTTCGAGGATATAGAGGGGAGGTGGGCCACCACACTTCGGGTCAAGAGTCAACCGAAACCCGGTTGCATGATCGGAATATCCAGAAATATCCAGATTGCTTTGTACTTTCAAGATTGTATAGACTAGATCTCCATCCAAAATCGACCATTGCGAAGTTAGCGTCTTAGTGACAGGAGCTGCATCTGGTGAAAGCGTGATGCCCTGGTTGGCAAACTCGTTTCGAAGTGCCTGCGAGATTGTGCCAACATCAAGCTCGCCTGCATAGATCGACGACACGACGCTGAATGAATATTCGAATACGGGAATATCAAAAGTCAGCTTCTGGGATTCGGCATCGCCAATTTTAACCTTGCCATTCAAAACCCACCCGGATCCTGATTGTTGCGCATGGTATTGGCCTACCTCACGAATGTACCGAAGCATCACCTCCATCGCCGTGGAGCTTCTGTCGATCAACTCACCTTGGGAGGAAAATGAAGAACGCTGCTCGGCTGCGGTCATGATCAAAAGCCCCGCCGTTCCGCTGATGATCGCCCCGACCGTAATCGACACCACCAACTCGATCAGCGTAAACCCCCACGCTGTGGCACCGGTTTCCAACCGGTGCCTCTGAACAACACGGCCAGGCACAGAGCGATCACACAATCCGAGCCCCGAGCGCAAGCGAGTGGGAACAGCACCACTAGACCGAAAATCACTTCTCGGTCCGCCCCCTATGGGAATCCCTTCCCATGTCTTTTTCATGTGCGGCCGGCACTGTGGCACCATTGGGTTACACATAAAACACTCACTGAAAGTTCGCGAAGACCCGCTCGATGAAGATCTCGTCGGCCCCGTTGTTCCACGTGACACTGACGCGCACCTTCTTGTAGCCCAGATCACTCCCCACGGCGACCAACGCAGCGTCCGTGAAGGTCACGGTGACACTACGACTAAAAAACGAAAACTTAGGAGGCAAGAGGCTTTCGACCGGTATGTTCGGAACGGGGTTTTCAGCCGGGAAGTTGATCGTCGTCTCTATCGCGTCGTAGCCCGTGTTGTCACGATAGCGACGCGCGATAATCTCTTCCATGCGCTCGGTCGCCAGAAACGAGGCAACGGTGGCGAAAGAAGGTTTGATGGACTGGTGCGAGGCATCGATAAAGGCACCGATCATCGGCGGCATGGCAATGGAGAGAATCACCATCGCCATGACCACCTCAATGATCGTCGTCCCAATCCGCTCAGATCGTCTCATGGCCACTGCACCTGTTCCACAAATCCGCTCACAGGATGGATCTGAACGGCTACATTATTAGAAAGTACGATCCGAGATAGCGACCCGAGTACATTCCCGTTGGCATCATAGGGAACGCCGAAATTATCGAACTCCAACACACTGGTGCCATTGATATCCACGGTGTCAATAGTGACGCCGGCAAAAGGGCCGACACCAAATTGAACTGGACCGAGGGTCTGAGTCACCGGATCGCGGACGGGCTTCCAAGGATCGAGCGGGTCCGGATCTTTCATAAACAGGGTGTACTGGTCACCCGCATTGTCCACGACGATCCGGGTTCGCCAGCCCGACGACAGGGCAATGCGCTGGATGTAGCGAATGTCGGCAGCGAGTCTGGGTGGCGCTGCGTTGGATTTTACGTCGCCGATAATAGACATGATCGGCCCACCCACGAACACCCCCACAATCCCCAGCAGCGCAATGACGGTGACAAGCTCAATCAGCGTAAAGCCAGCGCGCGTCGAATGTAAACCTATGCAGCGCATGGCGATGATCTCTTTTCAGCGGCGAATGATTCGTCCCGCGAAGGACATGGGTGTCCCATCCTTTCTCAAAGAAAGGGTGGGGTACGAACACCCCAACGCGACGTGATTCCACATCCTGTGCTGCGCAAATGATGGGGCACCCATGCATCCATCACATACCACTAGAATGCATTCTCACCCGTCGTGTTGGTGTTCGCCCAAATCTCAGCAGGAACATTGGGACCGGTGGATGCCTTGTAGGCCCAACCACCAGTCCCGCCGACGACCGTGCCCTTGGTCACCCCCGCCACCACGTTGTTCCCGGTCCCATCGGTGTCGTAGGGATTGTCCG
>CAYXGR010000449.1:0-2954 GCA_964464525.1 uncultured Planctomycetaceae bacterium | reverse complement strand
AGCGCAAGCGAGTGGGGCCGATGGTCAACGGCCTACTCCAGCAAGAACCCCACATTGACGCGCCGGAGTTCTGAATATAACCCGCGTAGAGTGTCATGGACCCGTGGGGTTCAGCACACAATCCGGTGGATTAACCCGCCGGATTGTGTGCACATAAAAAAAGATCCCCACGATTGGGGATCTCTCTAATAGTTAATGTAGGTTATCGATCCGATCGGTTCAGGATCGTTTGCGACGCAGGATGAGCGACGCACCGCCGAAAATGAGGAGCATCGCCGTGGCCGGTTCCGGAATCGCTCGAACCTCGATGACGAAATCGTTGTAGTCAAAATCGGACGTGGCCGCGGCCGTATCTTCCCAGAACAGCAGCCAGACAGTATCAGCGGTACCGAGACCGTCGATCTTGTAGGTGATCAGGTGGTCGGCGCCGTCCGTGTTTTGCAACTCCTGGGACCACCACATGTCCGGGCTGGAGGGATTACTGCCCCAGAGAAAATCGCCCATGATATTGACTGGGACGCCTGGTCCACCGACATCGGCATCGGTCAGCAATTCGCTGTAAGTCGTGCCCATACCCCCACCGTTCCAGCCGAACGACTGATTCAGCAAAGCAAACTTGGCCGAGGCGGTGACTGTGGAGATGCCATCGGTCCAGACCTGGTCAACGCCGGTCTGGTCGCCGGTGACGAGGTTGAGAGTCCCCGCGATGCTGCCCTGGTCGAAGACGCGCCGGGCGGTCACGGTCCCATTGGTGAAATCCAACCCGGATGCAACGAAAGTAGCACCGTAGATGTTGTCGAGCAGTTCCGAATGCGTCGGTTCGAGCGGCGAATTGAACCCGTCGTTAAAAGACGTGTATGTAATTCCACCCGCGAACGCGAAGGGTACGCCCAGAGCGAGGACGACGACCAATGCGGCAAAACCGACAATGCCCTTCATTGCTGTCCGTGAGTTAAGGCCCACAACTTGGGGAACAGATGCTTGCTTCAATTGGATATGCATCACTTTCCTTCTCTCCTATACCCTGCTTCTTTCCCTTGCGACGGGTGCAACCCCGCGCGTGCTTCTTTCGCTTCCCTGACTACTGCCGCCACTATACACCAATCCGGACTCAGAATTCAAGTGATATCGCACGTTTTTTAGCGCTTTTATTTGAGACACATGGGATCAGTGGATACCATTGTCTGCTGACAACAAGGGTGTCTAATGTCTTATACAACAAGTGGTTAGGGGAATAAAATGTTGTGACAATTCATCATTTGAGTTGCTGAAAGCGCTATGTGACATTCCCCCATTGCTTAAACGATCATTTTTACTTCACAGATAATTCGTTCACCGGCTGTTTGCTGAGCGGTGATCATTTCGGAATTCGAAGAAGATTTCGCTTGACTGAGTATGCGTATCTGATAGTGTTCTCGCCATAGGCCGATAATAATCTACTTATATGCGTCGAAAATGCCTTTTGATGGCATGCTCGCGCGAAGCCCAACCTGGAGCCAAAGGAGTTGCCCATGATGGTCTCCCCACATCGACGAATCTCTATTCCAATGCTCGCCATCCCCTTGCTCATTCCAAGCCTGACGGCGGCACAAACCACAACGGAGGAGCGCACAGAGAGGTTGGATGATCCTTGGACCCTGCGATCGGAGGCACGTCAGACTGAGCCATCTTCTCCGATGGCACTAACCTTTCGAGAAGAGGCTGTCGAGGAAGACGCCTATTTTGAGGATGAGACTTTTGAAGAGGAAACGGTTTCTGAGACCACGACCGGCGATTCGATCCTCTGGGATGGGTTTATTTATGGCGATCCGCACTTTAGAGACGCGCCCCGTCCGATCGGTTCACCGCTCTACTTCGAGGATCCCTTCATCAACAGTGACCTACGGGCGGGCTTCATCTGGCACAAGTTCCCGAACAACGGCGGTCTTCGCGGCGGCCAGCTCACGGTCTATACCCTCCAGCTCCGACTGGCCCTGACCGAGCGTCTCCAGTTGATGGCCACCACCGACGGCTACTCTCACCTGGAGAGCCCGATTCTCGACGACGACAGCGGCTGGAACGATCTGGCCTTCGGTCTCAAGTATGCCCTCTATGTGGACCATGAGAATGATTTCCTGCTTTCGACCGGTCTGCGATGGCGTCTTTCCAATGGCCATGCCAACACCCTCAATGGCGGCGTGGACGAGTTGAATCCCTTCATCTCCGCATACAAAGGCTTCGGAAAGTGGAATTTCATGGCCCATGTCGGCGGCCGGATTGCGATGGATGAGCACAAGGGCAATCACATCCTCAGTTGGGATATGCACATGGATTACGAGTTGATGGAGAACTTCTTCCCGTTACTCGAGGTTCACGGCCTGCACTATCTGAGCAACGGAGACAACCTTCCGCTGGATATCGGCGGTGGCGATTATGCCAACATCGGCTCCAACAATGTCGCCGGAACGGCGGCCTACTGGGGAAGCCTGGGTTTCCGCTGGAATATCGTCGACCACATCTCCTGGGGTGCGGCGTGGGATTTCCCGCTCCAGAATCCCGACAACAACGACATTTTCGAGCAGCGCGTCACGACAAACGTCGTCTTCACATTCTAGCCCGCGCATCTGATTCGCCGAGATACAGGAAGGAACCCGTTTATGATGCGAATGATTGTTACGCACAAGTCTTGGAAATGGAGCCTGCTGCTGGCCTCCGCGGTATTCGGCATTCTACCCGGCGGCTGCGAAGAGACCATTCTGCGAGCGGTCACGCCTCTGTTGATCTGAGTGATCGGCCCATCCGAGTGCCGCGCCAAATGGATTCCGAAACAACCCACCCCACAGGGCGATGAGGGAGTATTCATGAGAAGGAAACAATTGTTGCTAGGTACGCTGGCCGTCGGAACGCTTTACTTCCTGGGTGTGGGTGGTTGCGTCAATGAGCTTCTATTCTCCGTCGCCCCGCTCATCAACTGA
>CAYXGR010000448.1:0-2961 GCA_964464525.1 uncultured Planctomycetaceae bacterium | reverse complement strand
AGTTGGACATTTGCGGGCATGACGTCGGAGAGGTAACGCAGGCGATCGAGGTTGACGTCCATGAGGATCACGCGGGCACCAAGCCCGGCCGCGACCTTGGCTGCGTTGGTGCCGACCACGCCGCCGCCGAGGATCAGGACGGTTGCCGGCTCGACACCGGGCACACCACCGAGCAGGATCCCCCGCCCCATCATGGGGCGTTCGAGGTACTTGGCCCCTTCCTGTACGCTCATTTTTCCCGCGACCTCGCTCATCGGCGTCAGAAGCGGGAGCCGGCCATCCTTATCCCGAACGGTTTCGTACGCGATCGCGATGCAGCCGCTCTTGAGGACGCCCTCGGTCAGGCTGCGATCGGCGGCGAAATGGAAGTAGGTGAAGCAGACCTGGTCGCGTCGCAGCATCTCACACTCGGACGGCTGCGGTTCCTTGACCTTTACGATCATATCCGCCTCGCCATACACCTCGGCGGCGGAATCGCGGAGATCGGCCCCTACCTGTGCATAGGCCTCATCTCCGAATCCCGATCCGACCCCGGCCGATCGTTGAATCAGCACGTGGTGGCCGGCTTGAATGAGTGCGGAAACTCCGGATGGAATCATTCCGACGCGATATTCGTGGGGCTTGATCTCTTTGACGACTCCGACAATCATGATGTTTGGGCTCCGATGTGTCTGAGCATACCCCCTGATAACGAATCACTGCTCTTATTGCAGGGGCGATGAACCTCTCGATGCTATTCAAAACGCCGAAATGCCGCAATAACGTGATCCGATCCTTGTGGACCGTTTTGCTGATGCTGGTCGTGTTCCCGGGGTGGTGCGGCTGTGCTGACCGTGTCCAGACACTTCGGATCTGGCGGCAGCAGGCTGATTTCGAGACCGTCAGCCATTATGGCATGGAGCACGAATTACATGCAAGGCAATGGTTTACGCGCATCGTGAGCCCCGCGGCATTGCCCGATGTCTGTGTACACCGATTGTCGGACAAGTTCGATTGTTTGATCCTGACGCATCCATCCCAATGGGCTGCTCTACTCGATGCGACGAATCTACTGAGGGATCAACCGCCGCCACCGCTGAGGCGTGGAATCCTCGTTGGACTTCTTGCTCGAACGGGGCAGGCAGTCGAAACTGACTGGCCCATCACGATCACATCTGCACGACAGCGCGGGGGAATTGCCTTTCTGGAGGCCAGGTTTGTGGGAGGGTTTTATCGACCATTGGATGTTCCGCCCTACTTGCACTTGGTTCATCTTCCTGAGACGAGCGAGATATTGGGGATTCGCTTGAACCAGACGCTTTATGGATTCAATGTGGAGATCGAGGATCTCTGTGAATTGGGTATCCGATGACCTGTTGGGAGAGGTATCGTTCTGATTCTCGAATGTGTCCGTGTTGTCCGGTCATTTGAGGACGACATCGCTTGTAATTGGCGTGTTTGAAAATAGTTATGGCAATGTCCGCATGAAAATAGAGGCATTTGTTATGGGGGATATTATCGGACTCTTTATTGGGGTGAATCTGGGGCTTGAGGCGCTGTGAGATTCACTGGAGGCTCGCGGCACGAATCCATGATGCAAAAAAACAACATATTACTTGATTCGTCGGTTCGTCAGCCGATATTCAAGTAGTGAGTTGGATGTCGAATTTCTGATGATGCAATCCGGCATCATGGGGTCGGTCGAGTTCGCGTCCGCGAAACCGAAAAGGTGAGGCGTTATGTCCCAATCTCCCCTGGAACCCGACTCCACTGTTACCCCCTCGGTGTGTTCGGAATCCAAGCTGACGAAGGATGCCACGCTTGATGAACTCTGGGGCAGCGTCTTCGAATCACTCCCCAGCGCCCTGGCTGTATTCGACAAGGGACTGAACATCGTCTTTCAGAACGGTGCCGCCCAGGCATTACTTCCGGATACCCACAACATCGCCGACGCGCTCACGCGACTGACCGTCGATGGCACCTACATCGATTGGACGAGCGAGTTGCGTCGTGTCATCCAATCCCCTCATCCGCGTCGCTTCGACGCTCGGGCACCCCAGACACAGGGTCAAGCGGAGACCACTCTGGACATTCTGATCAGCCCGCTCCGGCTGAGGGACAGCGGTGAACTGATCGGCGGGATTCTCCTTGCTGAGGATGTGTCCGGGCGAATCAGTATGGAACGCCGACTCGCCATTTCCGAGCGGCTTGCGGCGGTCGGCAAGCTGGCCGCCCGTGTGGCGCATGAACTGAACAATCCACTCGACGGCATTCTTCGCTATACTAATCTTGCTATCCGTCTGAATAAGACTACTGGCGATGCCAAGCTGGGCAATTATCTGGAGAACGTGAGGTCCGGGATTGTCCGCATGGCACAGATTGTCCGGTCGCTTCTGGAGTTTTCCCGCTCGACACCGGGGGCCGTCGAACAGGCCACGATCAACAAGATCGTGGAGGATGCCCTGACCGCGATGGAGGGTCGGATTCGCGACGCCGACATCACTGTGATCTGCAATTTTCACCAGGCGGACATGCCGGTCATTCGAGGCAGCAGCCTCTTTCAGGTTTTCTGCAATTTGATCAAAAACGCGGTGGACGCCATGCCCGACGGTGGATCGTTGGCCATCACCACCCAGATCGCCGGATCGAAGGTCGTGGCCACGTTTGAGGACACGGGGTCCGGGCTTCCGGCCGACATCGACGGCATTTTCGAACCCTTCTTTACCACCAAGGAGCATGGCCAGGGCACCGGTCTGGGGCTGGCGGTGTGTCGGGAACTGATCGATCGTTATGGTGGGACGGTCACGGCCGCGCGCCGCGAACCGGTCGGGACGATCATGACGGTGCGGATACCCGAGCACACGTGCTCTATTCCGCCGGAATAACAGCAGAGGTTGAATTGAGGATCTGAGGGGTTCATGGCAATGTCGGTGGGAGATGAATTGATTTCGGATTGCCTCGATATTGCCGGGGTCGGGGGGG
>CAYXGR010000447.1:0-2963 GCA_964464525.1 uncultured Planctomycetaceae bacterium | reverse complement strand
CCGGTGTGGTGTTCGATCTGCTGTCGGCAACTGAAGCCGGAAATGATGATCTCGGCCTCACTCCTATTCCGAACCGCTGGGAACAGACGCTGTTCTCCGATGGCTCGGGCGACGTTGTAGTGCTCCTGTTCGTGGCCGAAGGCGCCGGCCATGCCGCAGCAGCCGCTGTTGATCTCTCTCGCGCGACCGGCTGTTGCCCATTGCAAAATCGCCATCGCATCCTCGGTTCCGACGAGGGCCTTCTGGTGGCAGTGGGCGTGGTAAAGCAGGATCGGGGGATCGGCCGAGTTTGTTTTTTTCATTCTGGAGGGATGAGTTTTCGATTGTGGATCCATATGGGAATCCGCACCGGTTGGAAACCGGTGCCACAGGGATTCATCGGTGTTCTCCGTCTCGACGGTTCGGCCCACGACGGTTCGGCCTGCGGGGGTTCGGCCCGAGGCTTCGCGCAGCTTATTTGCTAAGAACGTTTCGATCGTTATGGCCTGTTCGGCGATTCGGCGGGCCTCGGCCGTTCGGACGAGTTGCGGCATCTCGTCTATCAGCGTCAGCAGGCAGCTCGGCTCGGTGCCTACTATGGGCACGCCTGACTCCGCGCAATCGGACAGGATGGAGACGTTGGCCCTCGCCAATCGGGCGGCCTTGTCGAGCAATCCCTGGCTGAGCGCCGGGCGACCGCAGCAGACCGTGGGAGGGACGATGACGCGATGGCCCAGGGCCTCTAACACGCGGACGGTGGCGATGCCGACTTCGGGCGTGAAAAAGTTCGTCCAGGTGTCCACGAAATAGACGACCGGCGGCCTTTCATCGGGGCCGGCACTCTGTATGGCGCCGGCTTCCGTCCTGTGCGATCGGGACGAGGTGAACCAGTGCCGGAACGTCCTGCTCGCCAGCCGGGGGGGTTCCATCCGCCGGTCCAGCCCGAACAGGCGCTCGCCCAGCGCACGCATGAGCCTCGACTGCATCCATGTGTTGGCCAGGCGGGGGGCGATGCTTCCCGCGGCCGCCAGCGCCGGGAGCCCCGCCACCAGTCGACTCCGCAGTGGCACTCCTCGACTGGCGTGCCGTTGGTGGAGCCACTCCGCCTTGAGGCGGGCCATGTCGACACCCGTAGGGCACTCGGTCTTGCAGGCCTTGCAACTGAGGCAGAGGTCCATGACTTCGTCGAGGACCGGATCGGAAAGCCCGTCGATCAATTCTGTGTTGGAGAGGGCCAGTCGCAGGGCATTCGCCCGGCCTCGTGTGGTGTGCCGCTCGTCGCCGGTCGCCATGTAGGACGGGCACATCGTGCCGACGAGCCGCTGGCGGCACTGGCCGACGCCGCTGCACATGTTGGCCAGATTCAGCATGCCGCCATGGGCCTTGAAGTCCAATGTTGTCGACTCGCCGTCTTCGCCGGGCGATTCGGTCGGCAATGAGGCGTATCGCAGATGCTCGGTCATGGGCATCGGGGAGACGATCTTGCCGGGGTTGAATAGGCCCGCCGGGTCGAACGTTTGCTTGATGCGACCGAAGGCCTGGATGATCCGCGGGCCGTACATCTTCTCCAGCCACTCCGACCGCACGATGCCGTCGCCATGCTCGCCGGTCATGGTTCCGCCGAATTCCAGGGCGAGCGAGCTGACTCGGTCGGCGATGCGGCGCATTCGCTCGACGCCGGACGTGTTCCGCAGGTTGAGGACCGGTCGGACGTGGAGGCAGCCGACGCTGGCGTGGGCGTAGTAGCCGGCCTGTTCGATGCCTTCTTCCTTGAGAATCACCGCGAATCGTTTGATGTAATCCCGCAGGCGTGATGGATCGACGGCCGTGTCTTCGACGAAGGCGTAGGGCTGCTTATCGCCCGGTTGGGACATGAGCAGGCCGAGACCGCTTCGGCGGATGGCCCAGATGTCTTCCTGCTGTTTTGCGTCGGTCAGAATGGGCCAGGCGGTTCCCATCTGCCGCTTCCGGAGGTTGTCCGCTATTTCAGACAGTCTTTTTGACAATGCGTCCGCGTCGTCGTCGAACAATTCGATTACCAGGAGTGCCGCCGGCGTGCCCTCGATCATGGAGGCCCGCCGGGCCATCGCCGGCTGCGACAGGGCCGCGTCGAGCACGAGCCGGTCGAGCAGCTCGATGGCCGCCGGACGGTGTTCGAGGATCGTGGGTGTGGCGTGCAGCGATTCGAGCAGGTCGTCGAAATGGGCGACGAGCAGGCCGCGGTGCTGTGGCAATGCGGTTAATCGAAGCGTCGCCCCGACGACGATCGCCAGCGTGCCCTCGCTACCGGAGAGGATCGTTTCGGGATTGATGCATTGGTTGTCTTCGATTCGAAGCCGGTCCAGCGCATAGCCTCCGTTGCTGCGGAGGATCTTCGGAAAGCGGGCGGTGATTTCGGCTGCATTCTCGCGGGCGACTTCGCCCAGGACGCGTTCGCAATTTCGGGCCAGCGGGTTGTCCGACGTGCCGGTGTGCCCTCCCCATGTACAGGTCGATCCATCCGACAAGACTACGTCCAACGCGAGGACGTGATCGACCGTTCGGCCGTAGAGAATCGAGTGGGCGCCGCACGAGTTGTTGGCGATCATGCCGCCGATCGTCGCCCGGCTGCTGGTGGCCACGTCGGGGGCGAAGTGGAGACTGTGCGGGGCCAGGGCCGCGTTCAATTCGTCGAGGACGACGCCGGGCTCCACCCGGGCGGTTCTTAGATCTATATCGATATCAATAATCCGGTTCAGGTGGCGTGAACAGTCGAGTTGAACTCCGCGGTTGACGGCCCCGCCGGTCAGACCTGTGCCCGCCCCCCGCGCGGTCAGCGGGATGCCGAATCGCCCGCAGGCCCGCACGGTTTCGGCCACGTCGGAGGGTCGGCGGGGAAGTACGACGGCGTCGGGGACGATCTGGTAGAGACTTGCATCGGTTGCATAGAGCGCCCGCGACAGGCGATCGGCCCGCACCTCGCCGCCGAACGCCGGGCTGGCGTT
>CAYXGR010000446.1:0-2967 GCA_964464525.1 uncultured Planctomycetaceae bacterium | reverse complement strand
GTTCAGAGTCGGAATAATCACACTTAGTCTCATGTATCAATCGTCGGATGGAGTGTCTGTGGGTCCATATAAAAACGGTGGCGTTATGGCCGGCTTCCAGCCAGACATTTTTTGTTTGCCCCCAACTACAGTCGGTGGTGGACGCCATACACAATGACGCCTCAGCCGGCTTCAGCCGGGCTTTCAAGACGCGACCCCACCAGATTGGCGGTGGCCCACCCAAACTGTCATGCACCCGGTGCCAGTCGCTCGATCGCGCCCATCAGACTCGCCTCATCCGGAGACGACAGCCATTCCACCCGCCCGATCCGATCCGGAAGAACAAATCGCAACACCTGATGCAACGCCTTTTTGTCCCCAGCCATACGGCGAATCAAATCGGTCGCGTCTAGCGATCGCGTCGAGCGAATGGGAAGCCCGAGCGCCTGCAACAAAGATTCGGATCGAACCCGATCCTCCTCCGGAAACTCACAGTGCCGAACGGCCAGATCCAAAGCCGCGACCATCCCGAGCGACACCGCCTCGCCATGACGAAGCGCGTACTCGCTCTGCGCCTCGATCGCATGACCCACCGTATGCCCGAAGTTGAGCGCCGCGCGGCCCACCTCCTGTCGCGCGCTTTCCCGCTCATCCTCGACGACAACCGCCGACTTGATTTCGCAATTCCAGCGAATCAAATCGCACACAACCCCCGATTCACGGCTCGTGATGGCCCCAGCTTTCTCTTCGTGCCACTGAAAAAACAACTTGTCCCGAATGATCGCGTGCTTCACCGACTCCGCCAACCCCGCGCGATAATCGCGATCGCTCAATGTCGCCAGGCAGTCAATGTCAATACAAACAAAAATCGGCTGATGAAAGGCACCGATCAGGTTTTTGCCGGAAGGATGGTTGACCGCCGTCTTCCCACCAATACTGGCGTCGATATCCGCTTCCAGCGTTGTCGGGCACTGCACAAACGGCACCCCTCGCATCCACGTCGCCGCAACGAATCCCGCCAGATCGCCCACCATCCCCCCGCCCAACGCAATCACCGGATCCCCCCGACCATGACCCAGATCAGCCAGCCGATCGTAGAGAAGGCCGGCCTGTTCGAGCGATTTCGACCCATCTCCAGCAGGAACCGTCGCAACCGCCACGTCGAATCCCCCCCCCGCCAACGATCCAACCGCCCGATCGGCATACAATGGACCCACAATGTCGTCAGTCACGATCGTCACCCGCGTTGCGTCACAAAAACCGCGTAAACGCCCCCCCAGGCGATCCATCAGGCTCGATCCGATCTCGATCAAATACCCGCGGCCGGGCAATGGAACCTCAATTTTCGATGTGTTGTCGCCCATCAATGGCCATCATAGACCGCCCTTGTCCGCAAGACCAATTCCTCTTGTGAAAACTTGACTGCCCGGTTACCATGCCCACCAGCCTGCTGGCGCTGGCTTCTCACGCATCACGGCGTTCTCACGTCGTGATCAACCTTGTCGGGTTCACCACCTGCTCGGCGATCGTGGGGACGATTCCGCAACACCATACCGACCGACCGCGCGTCGAGAGAGGGAACCACCCGAATGTCCGACCTGATCCCAGTCCACGGCGGCCTCGACAAACCCGTCGATCGCACCGTGCCCGAGAATCGTATTCCCCAATTCAAGATGGAAGCCGCCGCCCTGACCGCCGTCACAGTCGACGATGCCGACCTCTCCAGCGTATACCGCTTCGGCGACGGTGGGCTCAGCCCCCTCACCGGACCCATGAACAGCGAACAGTGGAATCGCTGCCTCGACGAAGCCACACTCCAACACAACGGCAGCGCCTTCGCCTGGACCATCCCGATCTCCCTCCCCGTCGCCGCCGATCAGGCTGCCTCTCTCAAGATCGACCAGAAGGTTCAGCTTCAAAACGCCGCCGGCGACCTCGTCGGAACCCTCCACATCAACGACATCTTCGACTACGACAAAGACAAGTACATCAAGTGCGTCTATCAGACCGACCGAACCGACCACCCCGGCGGTCACATGGTCACGAAGGATGCCCGAGAAAAGCTCCTCGGCGGCAAGATAGAAGTCCTGCCCCAACCAAAGAACCCCCAATACGGCAAGCATGTCCTCAGTCCGACCGAAACACGCAAGCTGTTCATCGAAAAGGGCTGGACCCGCGCCGTCGCATTCCAGACACGAAACCCCCTTCACCGCGCCCACGAATACGCCTTACTCTATGGTCTCGAAACCCTCGTCCGACAGTGCGACACCGCCGGGGCCGTCCTCAACCCCCTCATCGGCGAGACCAAGTCCGACGACGTCGACGCAGCCACCCGCATGCACACCTACGAAGCCCTCATTGACGGCAAACTCCTCGGCGAGGGCGACAAAGACGACGCCTTATGGGAGAACAGGCCCTACACCCTCCACGATCGCATCCTCCTCCTCGGTCTCGACATCAAGATGTTCTACGCCGGCCCGAAAGAGGCTGTTATGCACGCCATCTACCGACAGAACTTCGGCTTCACCGACATCATCATCGGTCGCAAGCATGCCGACGCCCCGTATGACGACGGCACCGCGATCTGGGGCGACTTCGACGCCCAGGAAATTTTCAACAATCTCTCCGGCGACCTCCGCATCCACCCCCTCAACGTCGGCTTCGCCGCCTTCTACGAATCACTCGGCCGCGTGGACCTGATGGAAAACCACCCCGACGAAAAGCCGGTCTTCATCAGCGGCAAAAAGGTTCGCGAGCAGTTGATCGCGGGAGAGACGCCCGACCCCCGGATCATCCGCCCCGAAACGGCCAAGATCCTGATCGAAAAGATGCACAAAACCTGACCGGGGATCACCTGAATAGCCGACGCGCCCGGCGCGTCGAAATACGAATCCATCGCACTCCGTGCGAAGGAGGGGACGACACGGCCGCCTCGCGCGGCCGTGTCTGTTTTTCTACCGTCGCAAGAGAACAGCCCTGTAGGGGCGA
>CAYXGR010000445.1:0-2968 GCA_964464525.1 uncultured Planctomycetaceae bacterium | reverse complement strand
CCGGTGCCACAGATGTAGACAGGGGACACAGAATCACGTGATACGCATGGATGACACGGACACAAAACTCAGCGGGGATCGCCTTGTCGAATTGTTGCGGCACCAGCAGACACTCTATCGACAACTTCGACTGCTTGCGGATCGACAGAAGGCGTTGGTGGTTCGAGATGACACCGAATCGCTCCTGACGCTCCTGGCTGAGCGGCAGCGGTTGGTCGACGGACTGGTGGGTTTGAACGCACAACTGGGGCCCTTCCGGGAAAATTGGACGGAACTCTATGCCGGTCTCGATGATTCGGTTCGCGCTCGGGTCGCGGAATTGCTCGAAGAGGTGAATACCTCTCTGGGCGCGATTCTACAAAGCGACAGCCGAGACAGCGCCCAATTGAACACGAGACAGTGTGCCCGGGCGACGCAGATGGCGGATGTCGATGCAGGCACACGGGTGAGCGCGGCCTATTCGACGGCCTCGCGCAACGCGCCCGCCCGGCTGACGGACGCGGAGGCATGACCATGCAGACGACGAGTGAGCCGGTTGACCTCAGTAATCGCGAGCGCGAGTTCGGTGCGATCCTGAAGGCGTATAACGAGGTGACTGAGCGCCTCAAGGTTGCGCATGATCGGCTGAATGACGAAGTAGGCCGGCTTCGCGAGGAGCTTGAGCGGAAAAATGCAGAGTTGCGGCGTCATGATCGCCTGGCGGCGCTCGGCGAGATGGCCGCCGGTCTGGCGCATGAAGTGCGAAATCCCTTGGGGGGAATCGCGCTGTATGCCTCGCTGTTGGAGCGTGAATTGTCGGATGGCTCCCGATCCCAGCTCGCAGCCACACGCATTACACAGAGCGTTCGATCGTTGGATCGCCTGGTGTCGGAGATTCTGGATTTTGCCCAGGAAGATCGTCTCGATCGTCGGGTGTGTGTGTTGGGCGACATTCTGAGCGATCTTCAGGGAAGCCTTGAACACTGGACTGAAGAGACTCGGGCCGAATGCGTGTTCGATTCATCGGCGCGCGAGGTGACGCTCGACTGCGATCCGGAACGACTTCGCCAGGTCTTGCTGAACCTGCTGATCAACGGTCTTCAAGCCGCGGGCGAGGGGGGGCATGTGGTGCTTCACGCCGAACAGACTCCGTCATTAAACGAGGTGGAGGCTTCGGTTCGAATCGATGTGACGGACGACGGACCCGGCATTCCGAAGGAACAGTTGGAGCGGATTTTCAATCCGTTCTATACGACGAAGGCCACGGGGACGGGGCTGGGGCTGGCGATCGTTCATCGAATCATGGAGGCCCACGGCGGGACGGTTCGGGTGATGAACCGGGCGGAAGGTGGCGCGCGGTTTGTGTTGGAGTGGCCAACGGTGAAGAGAGACAGTTAGTCGATCCTGTTGGGCATCGACTGGAAACCGATGCCGGAGGCGTTTGTATGGGCGATGGAAACGGGAGTTTCGATTGTAGTGGGCGATCCAGTGGGGTCGTTGCCGGGATGATACGGAGCGTGAGTTAAAACTGGTGTAGTCGGATTCATTCTTTTCTTGCCATCGGGCACAAGGCCCGAGAGGAGTCACATATGGCGCATGTATGCATTATTGATGACAAGGATGTCATGCGGGATTCGCTGACGGATATTCTCAGCGCATTGGGCCACGAGATTGAGACTTATTCCGAGCCTCATCGGGCCTTGGCGGAACTGTCGCCCTCTCAGGTCGACGTCATCATCTGCGATCTGAAAATGCCGGACATGGACGGTATCGAGCTGTTGCGGTCACTCCGCGCCCGAGGCATCGAGACGCCCTTTGTGTTGATGACGGCCTACGCCAGCGTGCCGACGGCGGTCGAGGCGATGAAGCTTGGGGCCTTCGACTATATCCAAAAGCCGTTCGAGGCCGACGCGATCAGTCTTATTGTCGAACGCGCCGTGACCATCGGACGACTGCGCGGCGAGAACGAGGCGCTGCGCGAGTCGCTTCGCGATTGGGAGGGCGCCTGCGAGTTGATTGGTTCCAGCCGCGGAATGCGTCAGGTTCATTCGCAAATCGAGCGGGTGGCCCGAAGCCAGGCGACCGTTCTCATTCAGGGCGAGAGCGGTACCGGCAAGGAGCTGGTCGCGCGGGCCATCCATGATGCCTCACAACGTGGCTCCGGTCCGCTGCTGTGTGTGAACTGCGCGGCGTTGTCCTCGAACCTGCTCGAGAGTGAATTGTTCGGACACGAACGCGGGGCATTCACCGGCGCGGACAAGCTGCGGAAAGGTCGATTCGAACTGGCCGGGGGCGGCACGCTTCTGCTGGACGAGGTGAGCGAGGTCTCGATTCCCGTGCAGGCAAAGCTGCTGCGCGTGCTTCAGGAACGCGAGTTCGAGCGCGTCGGGAGCAGCGTGACGCGGCGGACCGATGTCCGCGTCATCGCCACGACGAACCGGGATCTTTCGGAATGGGTGTCGCGGCGACGGTTCCGGGAAGATCTGTTTTTCCGGATCAGTGTTCTTCCGGTTTCGATCCCTCCCTTGCGGGATCGCCGGGACGACATCCCCGAGTTGGCCAATCATTTTCTGAGAGGGATCGCTCGCCGCGAGGGTAGAGAAGCCAAGCAATTCACCCCGCGGGCCCTGTCAATGATGGAGAATTACCATTGGCCCGGCAACATTCGCGAGCTTCAGAACGTGTGCGAACGGTCGGCGGTGCTCTGTCCGGACGAACGGATCGACGGCACGTTGATCGAGCCGTGGTTGTCGTCGGTCGACGTCAGGACGGAGACGCTGACCCGTCCCGCCCGTCCCGGTCACCTGATGGAAGACATGGAGCGTGCCCTGATCGAGCAGACGCTGGTCAAATTCAACGGACACCGTGAGAAGACGGCCAAGGCGTTGGGTATCGGTGTGCGGACGTTGGGTATGAAGCTGAAACGCTGGCGTGAAGAGGCGGCGGCGATGCAGCAGCACCAGCGGCTGGCGGGTTGAGGATCGAGAAG
>CAYXGR010000444.1:0-2974 GCA_964464525.1 uncultured Planctomycetaceae bacterium | reverse complement strand
GGGGATCGTCAGGAGTCGGACTATGAAAAGAAAAATCGGCTATACGTTTGGTGCGTCGTTCCTCATACTCACACTCACCGCGGTCATGGTCTTCGATATGGTTTCATCCGAATCGATCCACCAGGCCCGCGCCGCCGATGGCGATTCCGCCAAAAATGGTGCGGAGCCGGCCGTCGCGGTCGAGGTCACCCAGCCCAAGCGGCGGACCTTGACGCGAAAATTGCGAATGCCCGCCACGTTGCTGGCCGGTGAGATGGCCGACTTGTACGCAAAGACCAGCGGCTACATATCGAAAGTCAACGTGGATATCGGAAGCCGCGTCGAAAAGGGCCAGGCCCTGCTGCTTATCGATGTCCCCGAAATGGCAGACGACCTGCGTCAGAGCCAGGCCGTCCTGGAAGCCAAGCGAGCCAAGGTTACCCAGTCCGAGGCCATGATCGAGATCGCACGGGCCGAGGTGCAGCGGGCCGAAGCCGAGCATCAACTCAGCCGCATCAACTACGAGAGGAAACTGGCCTTACGCAAGGGAAAAGCCATCCCCGAGCAGGAGCTTGACGATGCGAAGAGCAGGCTGGCCATCGCGGACGCCTCGGTGAAGATCGCCAAGGCCCATGTTCTCAGCGCCGAGGCCGATCTCAAGGTCGCCCAATCGGAAACAGTCGTCGGCGAAGCGACCCTCGCCCGGCTCAAAACACTGATGGGCTATGCGACAATCAAGGCCCCCTTCGCCGGCACGATCACCGATCGGCTCGTCGATCCCGGTGCCTTCGTCCGCTCGGCCGCCGAAGGGACAACCACCTCATTGCTAAGCATCTCCCGAATGGACTTCATCCGCCTCGCCCTCGAGATCCCCGAATCCGACGCCCCCTTCGTCCGAATTGGTACGAAGGTCGATATTCATGTGAAGGCACTCGGCGGCATGCCGATCCAGGCCGCCATCACGCGAACGGCCGGAGCGCTCAAACCCGGCACCCGGACGATGCGGGCCGAGGTCGATCTGAAAAACGAAGACGGACGACTTGCTCCCGGCATGTATGCCCAGGTTGTCGTCAAACTCGAAACCAAACAGCAGGCGCTGATGCTGCCGTCGAAGGCCGTCCGCGTGAGAGGCCGGAATACATCGGTCCTCGTCGCCAACGGAAACACCGTGGAGTCACGGTCGATCGAGATCGGCTATGACGATGGAAAATTCGCGGAGATCACCGGCGGAGACCTGAAGGACGACGAACTCGTCATCATCTCCGCGAACAGCACGGTCGCTCCCGGCGTGAAAGTAAAACCGGTGCGGACCGATACTCCGAAAACATAGGATCCAACACAACCGAATGCCGTCAGGGAAGACATGGCAATCAGGATAATCGCAATCAGGACAAACAGACACACTCGCCGATTAGACACGGGAATCCCATGCCATGTATCATTTGAAACCACGCCTTGCCTTCATCACCTGTCTCCGCTCGTCTTCGATCTTCATCGGCGTCCATCGAGCCTGGTTTTGTGCCGCGCTCATCTTGGTGATCGCTTCGAGTTGTAACCGAAAGAAAGATACGATCCGGCTCGATCCGCCCGACGTGCTCGCCGATGCCCGCACCGTCAGCGCCGATGCCCTCGTACTGGATGCCTCCAAAGTCGAGCCGATGTATCGTGTCTTGCTCCCCATCGACCTCTACACCGTCATCCGCACCGCAGCGGCCGACAACATCGAGATCAAGCTCGCTCGCTATCAGGTCGAACAGTCGCAGGGCCGCTACGAGAGCACGGTCGGCGGCGCCTTCCCGGTCCTGGTGCCGACGGCCCTCTTCGAACACGTTGACGGCAGCGTCCGCGCGACCGAGGGCAACATCGTCAATGTCGGCTTCAACACCTTCCAGCCGTCGATCGCGGTCCAGTGGATTGTCAACCCAGGCCGAGTGATCTACGAGATCATCGCCGCCAAGAAGCGCCTGCACGCCGCCGAGCATCAGGAAGAGGCCGTGCGAATGGAAACCCTGCGCACCGCCGCCATTCAATATTATACGCTGGTCTTGACCCAGGCCCGGGTGGCGGCGGCCGACCAGGCCGTCGTCGAGGCCCATGAATTGCTCCGGATCAACCGCCTCCGCTCCACAACCGGTGCGGGCGTCCCCGCGGACGAGCTTCGGGCCGAGGCCCGGCTGGCCGAACGCCAGCAGGATCTGACGCTGGCGATGAATGCCCTCTACAAGGCCTCGCTCGCCCTGACCGAAACGCTGCAACTCGCCGATCCGACGATTACCCTCGTCCCCAGGCTCGAGGAACTGCCCCCGATCAACTTGGTACGAGAAGACGTCGATATCGGCGATCTGCTCGACTGCGCGGTCGAGTTTCGGCCCGACCTGCGAGGCGTTCGGGAATTGATCGAGGCAGCGAAGTCGGATCGCGGGGCGACCTGGTGGGGTGGATTCGGGCCGCAGTTCAGTGCGAGCTATCAATACGGCGGTATAGTGGGCCACGCCAACAACACCGACAAGGGCGGCGGCATCCCGTCCAACCTGCTGGTCAATCCATTCGCCGCGGGCGGCGCATTCTCCCCCAATCCGGCCACCAACGCGGTCATCCGCGAGGGTTTCCTGCGCACTTCCCGTAATCTCGATCACAATCGCGACCAGAATTTCAGCTTCAGCGACCAGCACAAGGCCACCGCCGGTGTCAGTGCCCGGTGGAGTCTCTCCGCCTTCGGCGACTTGAAGGCCGCAGGCGCCGCCGAACAGAAGGCGATCCTCAGCGCCGAGCGAGCCATTCTCCAGGTCAAGACCCAGGTCATCGACGCCGCCCAGACAAGCAAAACGAACAAGAAGCTGATCGCCATGGCCAAGCGTCAGATGGCCTCCGCCGAAGAGGCCCTCCGCCTGACGCAGGCCAGCCTGGAAGCCGGGGCGATGACCACGCTCGATGTCCTCCAGTCGCAGGACGCCGTCGCCCAGGCCCGGCTGCGCCACGCCGAGGCCGTCGTCCG
>CAYXGR010000443.1:0-2977 GCA_964464525.1 uncultured Planctomycetaceae bacterium | reverse complement strand
ACATCGTCAGCTTTTCGGCAGCCTTGCGCATTTGGAGACCGTGAATGAGGGTGGCCCCGCCTCGGATGGCGGCGGCGACGTGGACTGCCTCGGTCATTTGTTCGAGATTAGAGCCCTTTTCCAGGCTTGTCTGCGTGTAGGCGTCGATGCAGTAGGGGCATTGCACGGCGTGGGCGACGGCCAGGGCGATCAGGCTCTTTTCCCGTTCGGTCAGGGCGCCCTCCTTGAACACCTCCCCGTAATAGCGGTTGAAGGTCTCCCACAGTTCGGGCGCATCCTTGCCCATCTCGGCAAAACGGGGGAGATCCTGGGGGTCGTAGTAATCGGGCATGGGCGACTGACTTGCGGTTACCGAGTCCGGCGTCTGGAGGACTTCGGACTGGCGGCGGGCGTCGGCCCGGCTCGAAGCTTCTGCTCGATGGTCGGCAGGTTTTCCAGACGCATCTTGAGTTCGTTGAAGTATTGATCGATCCGAAAATTCAACACATTGAGCCGATCGGTTTTGGCCTTTCGATCGTTGATTTTCTCGGCCTGCTTGAACTCCGGCCCGCGGCTGAGGCGATACTGTCGGGCGCGGCTCTGTAAATCTGCCAGGATGGATTGTGCTCGGCCATTCTGCTCGTCGTCAAACCCGTAGTGCTGGGAGACGGTCACGACGTACTTCTCCCATTCGTCAAGCGGTGGCGCGGATTGCAGGGGCTGAGAACGAATAACCTGGACCTTGTTGGTTTGGATGGGTTTCGGATTGCGTGACTTCTGCTTCTGAACCGTCTTGTTGGTGGCGATCGTCGTATTCAATGGCTGTCGCTGGGTCTGTTTCCGGGCCGATGGCGTGGGTGGTTGAGATTGCTTGGCGGCCGTGCCCGGATCGATTGCGGGAGGGCTATCTTCTGCACCTTTGGTGACCGCCCGAGTCTTATGGCGTAGCGGAGTGGTACCCTGGAGATTGGTTTTGCCCCTCGAACGTTTGGCGCTGATGAGGTGTTTCGGCCGTCTTCGGGACATCCCCTTGTTCCCGATCGGTCGGCTTTTGCCATCGACGGAGATGGATCGCCCGGCAATCCCGCGTCGGCCGGCGGGGCCCCTGCTACGGAGACCGGACCGGCGAGGATTCCTCGATGAGGCTCGCTTGGAGGCCTGACGCGCTTTCGGTGTAGAAGTCCCACTTATCGATTGTCGGGCAGTCGCCGGGCTCTGGATGCTGGACTTTTTTTTGCCTGAGCGAACTTCTTCGGTGGCCGAGGTTACGGTCCATGAGGCCAACAGGACGGCGGATGTTATCACGGCGAGGACGATCTTCATTTCCGGTCTCCAAGATTATGTGTGGGTCTTCCAGCATCATAGACCGGATCCCCAGCTTCAATCGCATGATGGTGGTCGGTCCAGCGGCTTCATACCGGGGTCGGTCAACTGGCCGCGACCACTGATGGATGGCTTCCCCTATATCTTCTCCGTTCGCGGTTCCAATTTCAAGGGCTTAACCGGACCTTGTCGTTGGTGTCAGCCCGGTTTAATGGACTTCACCGTGATGTAATTGGCCCGATCGGCCGAAATTGGACTATAATCGCTGATTTCTCGTCCCCGTCGGGACGAGCCCCCGTATCTGTAACTCCCGGAGGGAAAGGGTTATTGCCCCGCAACCGAAAAATATGATCTTCGCGGCCTTGGCGCTCCTGTTGCTGCTTCCGGCGGCGTGCCATCACGAGTCGAAGCGGCCTGAGCCGCCTTCCGGGGCTGGGAATGTCGTGCTGGTTCTCGTGGATACGCTTCGTGCGGACAAGCTCGGCTGCCTCGGCAACACCCTCGGCCTCACGCCTGAGATCGACGCATTGGCCGGGGAGGGGTTCCTCTTCGAGCAGGCCTTCTCTCATGCGCCGTGGACGCTGCCTTCCATGGCCTCCGTGCTGACTTCGAACCTGCCGGCTCGCCACGGGGCAGGGGGAAAGCTCACTGCGACCGAACGGCCGACCGGGCTTATTCCGGGGATCCGAACCCTTGGGGAGTGCTTCGCCGATCAGGGGTATGAGACCGGGGCGATTGTGAATGTGCTCTGGCTGGGTCCGAAGTTCGGGATGCACCGGGGCTTTGAGGACTACGATTTTCAGCCGCCTCGGAAGGGTCAGAAGGTTCAGCGGCTGGCGACCGAGGTGACCGATCGGGCGATCGCGTGGATTCGGAAAAAACGGGCCGATTCGGAACGGCCATTCTTTCTCATGGTGCACTACTTCGATCCGCACCTGACCTACGATCCGCCGGCGGCGTTTCGTAAGAAATTTGCCCTGGCCGCGGACCACACGCCCGATCCCCGTCTGTTCGGGACCGAGGCGGACATGATCGGCCTTCGCCGTGGGCGGTCGGACGCGTCGCGGCTGCCGATCCGGCGACTTGAACGGTTGTACAATGGGGAGATCGCCTATACCGATCAGCAGGTTGGCCGGCTGCTTGACGCGATGGACGAGATGGGGCTGCGGGAATCGACGGTGGTGGCGTTGTTGGCGGACCACGGGGAGGAGTTTCTCGACCACGGTGGCTTTGAGCATGGGCATACGAATTATGACGAATTGCTGCATGTGCCGTTGATTATTCGATTTCCGGAATTGATCAAACCCGGGCGTTCGAAGGCGACGGTTGGGCTGATGGATGTGGCGCCGACGTTGTGCAGCCTTGCGGGGGTGAAGGCGGAGTCCACCTTTTCGGGCAAGAGCCTGGAATCGATTCTCTTCGGGCAGAGTACGCAGAGCCGGGAGGTTGTGAGTGAGGGGAATATGTGGGGTCCGGCGATCCGGAGCCTGCGGTCGCCCCGGCACGAGGGATATAAGCTGATCGCCTCGCCCGGTCGATTGGAGTTGTATCAGGTGTCCGTCGATCCGCATGAGCGACGGGATCTGGCGAAGGATGCGGCGGAGGCCGAACGGCGTGATACGATGTCTGAGTATCTGGCGGCGCGGCTGAAGCTGGCCGAGGGTCGGCGTCTGGG
>CAYXGR010000442.1:0-2989 GCA_964464525.1 uncultured Planctomycetaceae bacterium | reverse complement strand
CCCATCGCCTATAATGCGGACGATGACCGCGCGACGACAAACCACACGGTTCAACTCCATGGTTCTGCTCGCAGTCCTGCTGGGCCTCCCACTGGTAGCGGCAGTGCCCGCATCCGCCGACATCTTCCACATGCGCAACGGTGACGAACTCGAAGCCGAGATTCTCGAGGATCTCGGCGAGAACTATCGACTGCGAACGCGAATCGGCATCGTCGATGTCGACAAGAAGCTCATCGCGAAAATCAAGAAGCGGCATTCCCCCTGGCGGCGATATGCGAAAAAACGCAAAAGGTGTCCGGCCACGGCCGAGGCCCACTACAAACTGGCCCAATGGTGCGCGCGAAAGAATCTGAACACCGAACACCGGGATGAATTGGAATGCGTGCTCGAACTCGATCCCGATCACGATGCTGCTCGAAAGGCGCTCGGTTTCTCAAAAGACAACACGGGGCAATGGAGCAGGCCGCCATCACCGAACAAACCGACGCAGGAGGAACTCCAGGCGCGACGGCTTCTTAGAGAGGAAGAGAGACTCGTTCGAAAATTGATCACCGACTGGTTCAGGACCATCAAGGCGATTGATCGTGGACGATTGTCGAAAAAGAGCCGAAATCGCGGCCGCGATCTATTTCAAAAAGGGCGAGACAGAATACTGGCGATTCGTGATCCCCTCGCCATACCCGCCTTGACCGGTGTCCTGAGCGCCGGAAATGTCGCCACCCGTCTGGTTCTCGTCGAGGCACTCAGCCAATTCAGCGAGGACGAGGCGACGATGAATCTCCTCGTGATGACGTTGCTCGATCCGGCGTCCACGGTTCGCCGGCGAGCCGCCCAGACCCTGGCCCCGCGAGAGGATGATCGCGTCATGACCCGACTCCGCGGAGCGCTGCGCAGCGACGAGGAAGCCATCCTGCGAAACGCGGCGACCGCCCTGGGAATCTTAAAATCGCACGATGCCATTGAAGACTTGATCCGCGTGCTTTCAAAGGAAACACGCCGGACCGTGCGGGTGTCGAGACCGGCCTACCTGGGGGGTATCCGGTCGAGTTTCGGCAGCCGATACCGAATCGCCCATGGCCGGAGGCTCTTGCGCTACCAGCCGACATCCATCGGCGTATTGGGCTCCGGATCGCTGATCGGAACCCACACCACGTTTCAGAAACAGTGGGTCTCGATTCATCGCACCGAGGTCCAGGAGGCCCTGATCGCCATCACCGGCATGAATTTCGGCTTCGATGCCGATGCCTGGCAGCGATGGCGGCGGCAACAGCCGCAACCCTGATCGATTTCCCCGTGTGAATCCCGGTCAATCACACCAACGCTGAATATCCCACCCCTCCGAGAGAGCGAAACAAGCACCACGCCCCAACAAATGGACCGATAAAATGTGCCCGGACAAATGTCGCCCAATCCATGCGGATATTGTTATAACTACTTGATAATAAAATAATTACATGCACTGTTACCCAAAAATGACCGGACAATACGGACACATTCGAGATTTCGATCCGCCGCCCATGTGAGATGGACTGGAACCACAAGGCGAGTTTCACAAATCGGCAATTCGGAGTAGTATCCCTCCAAGGGATGGATTCCTTCCCTACTTATATGGAGATGCGTGCCGCATCGCCTCCCATCGCACTGTTTGGATACGTGTGCGGCGGACCGGCTTCAACCAGCCATGACCAGGCGTCTGTCGGCTGGTGTGCGAGCGATCTGAAAGGAGTGTTCGTGCCTCGAGGAAGAATCGAACTGGAAAACTATGTGGAGTCCCTCTCGATCCTCGATCAGGATGGGAATGTGGACGGCGCGCTCGAGCCGAAGATCGATGAAAAGGATCTCCGGCGACTCTTTCGGTACATGCTGCTCTGCCGGCGATACGACGAGCGAATGCTCCGGCTCCAGCGACAGGGCCGAATCGGCACCTACGGACCGGCCCTCGGCCAGGAGGCCGCCTCGCTCGGCCCGGCCTTCGCCATGAACAAGAATGACTGGTTCGTACCCTCGTTCCGCGAACCGGCCGGCACGCTCTATCGCGGATGGCCCATAGAAAAGCTCATCCTCTGGTGGGGCGGAAATGAATATGGTGCAACCCCTCCGGAGGGGGCGCGGGATATGCCCATCTGCGTACCCGTGAGTTCCCAGGTTCAGTATGCAGCCGGTATCGCCTGGGGTTGCAAGCTCCGGAAGGAAGGCAATGTCACGGTCGCATTTGTGGGCGACGGCGGAACGAGCGAGGGAGACTTCCACGAGGGGATGAACTGCGCGGCGGCCTTCGGTGTCCCGCTGATCCTGGTCGTTCAGAATAACCAGTGGGCCATCTCCCTGCCCCGCGCCCGGCAAACGGCGTCTCAGACGATCGCCCAAAAGGCCATCGCCTACGGAATCAACGGGATTCAGGCCGACGGCAACGACATCCTGGCCATGATTCTCGCAACGCAGGAGGCGATACAAAGGGCCCGCGACGGAGGCGGCCCCACGCTCATAGAGGCCGTGACCTATCGGCTCGGCGTCCACACCACCGCCGATGATCCCAAGAAGTATCGAACAGAGGAAGAAGTCGAGCAATGGAAACCGCGCGATCCGCTCACCCGCTTCTGGAAATACCTGAAGAACAAGGGGATACTCGACGAGAAGAGCCGCGACGTCATCGAGGAAGAGATTTCCACGGAGATCGCGGCAGCCGTCGAACGGGCCGAGGCCTTCGAGCCTGATGTGACCGAACCCTTCCGGCATTGTTTCGCCCGGATGCCGGACTACCTGAAGCGACAGTTTGGGGAATTCCAGACGTATCTGGATTCACAAGGCACATCATCGACGGAACCCCAGGAGAACAACGGCGAACTGAGCGGCAACATCAAGACGTATTGACGCGGCACTGTCTGGCGGGTGGCACTGTCCGTCGGGTGGCACTATTCGGCGGGTGGCACTGTACGGCGGGTGGCACTGTCAAGGCACGATCCTGTTGGGGATCGTGCCTTGGCAGTGG
>CAYXGR010000441.1:0-2998 GCA_964464525.1 uncultured Planctomycetaceae bacterium | reverse complement strand
CGAAAAAGCGGACCTTGCCTCCGTAACTCCCGTACCAATAAAGACTTCGGATCAAGCATCACACCCAAAGAGCCCGTCGAAAGCAAACAAATCACGAGCATCAAAAACAATTCCACCGCAACCAGGGGACAATTATGGGACCAATGCTGGACCGAGAATCCCTTCTCGGTCCTCCCGCCAGGGGCATCCCTTCCCGCGTCTGATTGTTTTTGCTGAATCGAGAGAAATGATGGACAAACACCGATTCAAAAGTTTCCGAAATCCGCTACGAGCCTGTAGCCAGGCGGCAGAGCACCTCGCAGCCTCGGCGGATCATGTCCTCGGAGGTCGCGTAGCTGATTCGGAAATGGGTATCCCGGCCCGAGAAGATGCCGCCCGGGATCACGAGAACCTTCTCGTCGGCGACCGCCTCGCAGAACTCGGTAGCGGAGCCGAAGCGATCGGGCGCCTTGGGAAAGACATAAAAACCCCCGGCAGGCCGCACAAACTCGAACGCAGGTTCAAGCAGGTCGCACACGAGGTCCCGCTTCGCGGCATACTCATGCCGGTGGGCCGAGACATCGGTGTCCAGGGCGGCAAGAGTCGCATACTGGGCCATCGACGGAGCGCAGACAAATGTATATTGCTGAAATTTCATCATCGCGCCGATAAGCGCCTCCGGTCCGGCGGCAAAGCCCATCCGCCAGCCGGTCATGCCATAGGTCTTGCCGTAGCCGCGGAGCAGCAGGGTGTTCTCGGGCGCGAACGGACCGGGGCAGGGACTGGGACCATCATAACTAAGGCAATCGTATATTTCATCGGAGATCAGGACCAAGTCGTGCCGTTTGGCGATATCGGCGGCAGTCTTGATTTCGCCCTCTGTCATGACGCGGCCGGTGGGATTGGCCGGAGAGTTGATCAGAAGGGCCTTCGTACGGGGCGTAATCGCCTTTTCGATCGCCTCGGCATCGAAGCGAAAATCGGGATAGGAAGCAATCGGGACCGGCGTCCCCCCGACCATGTTGACGAGATGAATATAGGAGACGAAATAGGGATCGAGGAACACCACCTCGTCGCCCGGGCCGACGAGCGTCAGAAGGGCCAGCGTCAGGCCGCCGGAGACACCCGACGTAATAAGGACGGATGGAGACGGACCGACCGAATCGCCCAGCGAGTCGGCGATACGCTCGCGCAACTCGGGGATGCCGGCGCTGGGCGTATAACGATTGTGGCCCTCGGTGATGGCGCGAATCGCCGCCTGCTTGACCGGCTCCGGCGCGTCGTAGTCGGGCTGGCCGATGGACAGATCGCACGGATCCTTGATCCGACCGGCAAGTTCGAAGAACTTTCGGATCCCCGAAAACTCAACCTTGTGAACGCGATCGGCAAAGCGTCGGGTGATATCCATGGGGCTTGCGGGGAAGTAAAGAAGTTGGTCTTGATGAAACGAACCGTTTCTAGGCCTACACAGCGGACCTCACCGAGCGATCGAGCGCACTGGTTTTTCGGAAGGCCGCACCGACTAATAGTCCGTGGCGCTTCGGGTATTGCACCGAATGGATTCCGGTGACACAGAACAAAAGGTGGGCAGTGCCTACTCTACTAGTCCTCGCTCTTGGCATCCGTCTCTTCACCCTCGCCCGCCTTCTTCTTGGACTTGCCGCCGACGGTCACCTTACGATGCGGAACCTTGGGCAGGCCGATCGGGCTGTCCTTCTCGAAGTCGAACTTCTCCTGGTCGGCCAGAAGCTGAACGCGCTCGGTCCGCGTCAGCACGTTGCGATGCCGGGCCAGGGCGCCCTGTGTCTTCAACGATCGGTCTATCGACATGTATTCCAATACTCCTCTCTTAAAAACCTACCCGACGGGTTGACCCTTCTGGGTATGGGCATAGTTCACAAAATAACATCCCTTGAACAGATAGAGACCGCCGGCTTGGCGATAGGCCCGGCCCAGGCGTTCGAGCCGATCTTGGAAAGCCTCTCTCTGTTTTCTCCAGTCGCGCGAAGGGGGAAAGCCCTGTCGGGCATACAGATAATAACCCTTCGGATGCCGCCGGGCAAAGGTCTCGACTCCCTCGTCGTGCAGAAACGCGCGAACGTCTTCCAGTTCGCGACGCAGGTTCTCTCTGTTATTGTCCGCCGTGATGCGGAACGTCTCAATATGCAAGTAATTCAGCCGCGCGGCATCGGGTGATCCGACCGGAGAACTCACCTCCACCCGGGCCGGCTGATTGGCCATGACCGACATTTCCCGTGCCGGCGGCTTCAACAACTCCGACAGATCGGCGCTGTCCCGAACCATCGGGGCCGCGTCGCTCTCATGCTGGGGCGATCCCGTTTCAGCCTCACCGGTCAGAAGGCCGATGGCATCCCTCTCGGGTTGTGCGCCATTTCGCACCGCCGCGGCCGTGGCCATATTTTTCTTTTCGCCACGCAGTCCGGACCGATGGCCCAATGAGTAAGACCCGATGGCCACAATGCAAATCCCCGCGGCGATGGCGATGCAGGCCGCCGTGCTCAACGACAACTCCAGACGCCCGCTCATCAGACGGACCACCGGCTCCGCCACGCGAGATGAAATCGGCGCAACGGGAATCTCCGCTGCCGCCTGACGGGCCGCCTCTTTCGCCGCCCGTTTGGCCTCTTTCTTCGCCCGCCGAGCCTCCGATCGGGCCTGTTTATCCCGGACGGTCTGTTCTCGATCCGCACGCCGCGCGGCAAGCTCGGCGGCGGCTTCCTCTTCCGTGAGCGCCTCGGCCACGAACGGTATCCCCAGCTTGCCGCCGGACTTTTGCCCGAACCACTGGCGCAGACCGGACGAACGGGGCGTCTGACTTTCCGGGGCCTTGTTGATCACCTCGAACAGACTCGGGCGGCTTTTCATGCGATGCATCCCTGGACCATGAGTGATCGGCGATCGGGTCTTTCGTGGGATCCCTTCTCGGCCACAAACAGCCGGCGCGTATCAAGGTATCGCGCATCCAGGGATCCCAACCCGCGTAGGATAACGGATTTCC
>CAYXGR010000440.1:0-3015 GCA_964464525.1 uncultured Planctomycetaceae bacterium | reverse complement strand
TCTGGACCTTGGCCGGGGCGCGGTTGATCTCGTCGGCGAGGATGATGTTCGAGAAAATCGGGCCCTTCTTGACGGTGAACTCCCCCGACTGCGGCTGATAGATCAGGGTGCCGACCAGATCCGCCGGCAACAGGTCGGGCGTGAACTGGAGCCTTTGGAAGCCGGTGTTGATCCCCTTTGCCAGGCATGAGACCGACATCGTCTTCGCCAGACCGGGGACGCCTTCCAGGAGGATGTGCCCGTTGGACAACACGCCGATGAGCATGTGTTTGATCATGTCTTCCTGGCCGACGATGACCTTGCCGATTTCCGCTTGGAGCCGATTGAACGGCTCGCTTGCTGCCTTGACGGATTCGCCGATGTTCTTTACATCCAGTTGCGTCACGGGTTGTCACCTCCTGAATCAACAGGGTTTATCATCCATCTGTACGGATTCAACTGTCTACTATCTGCCGGGCTGGTTTCGTGGATCCCCCCCCGATAGGGACGATCGGGATGGCCATTCCCGGTCATTTTCTTTCCATCCATAAACGAGACGACCCGAGGCGAGAAGGCGGATCGCATCGGGCGCATCTGACAGTTTCGGGGCCGATAAGGATAAGCGTGCGGTCCGCGCGCGGCAAGCCCGCAGGCCCTCAGAGAATACAACGAATCTCAGACGGGATGGGTTCGATTTTTATGCTGGTTGGACAGGCGGACCGGGCGGAGCCTGGATCACATGGGCGGCTTGAGGAGTTGCCGGCGTCCGAGGTCTTCGGCCGAAGATCAGTACGATCAGGAACAATAACACCGCGCCAAGGGCCGTTCCCACGTACACCCACTTGTCCTGGTAGATTTGAAAATAGTCGGGCGTCCACCGGTTCAAGGCGTAGTACAGGAAATCGGTGGATAACACGCCCACGACGGCAACCACCAACGCGTAGGGTAACTGTGTCCAGACGTGCCGGCCCAGATCGCACTCGGAGGCGATGGACGACAAGACCGTGGTGTCGCTGATGGGCGAACAATGGTCGCCGAAGACCGCGCCTGTGAGGACGGCGCCGATGGTCGCGTAGAACAGCGGCATCGCCTCGACCGGCGGGATGCCGTCGTAGAGCCGCGCGGCGATGGCGACGACGGCGGGGCAGAGGATGCCCATCGTCCCCCAGCTCGTGCCGGTCGCAAATGAGACGATCGCCGCGGTGATGAATGTCGCAAGCGGGAGGAACTGAGAAGAGAATATACCCTGCTCTTCGAGATCTTTCAGGAACGAGCCGGCCACCTCGCCGAGTTGGAGATCCCGGCTTCCCTGCGAAAGACCCCACGCCAGCACGAGCACGATGCAGGCGGTGAACATCCGGCCCATCCCCGACGTGACGGCGTCCATCGTCTTGCCCAGCGAAAGCGCACCGGAAACCTTTGTCAGAACGATGGCCAATACGGCCGCCGAGAACGAGGCGTAGAGCAAGGCCTGATAGGAATCCGCATTTCCCATGATGTCCTGGATGCTCTGTTTGATCGCATCCCACGAACCGAACGAGACAGCGATGCCGGAATCGAGGCAGGCAGTCCAACCGCTGCGCACCAGGAGCGAGACCGTCATGATTATCAGGAATATGACCGGGACCGCCCCGAGCCACCAACCGCGCCCTTCCGTGCCGTCCGACGCAATCACCCCGCCCCGTCCGGGCGAATCTTCGGCCAGCCGCCTTGCCTCCGCCTTGCGCATCGAACCGAAGTCTCGACCGGTCACGGCAATCACAAAGACCATAATCAGCGCCAGCCAGGCGTAGGTGCGGTAGGGCAGGCTCCACCAGAAGGCCGTGGCGCCGGTCATGCCCGTCAGGAAATCAGGGCGCTGCGTGAGACTATTCAGACCCTCATCTATATATGAAATCTCCGTGACCAGCCATGTGCCGATGAACAGCGAGGCGACCGGCGCCGCCGTCGAGTCGACGATGTAGGCGAGCTTTTCCCTGCTGAGCTTGAGGCGATCGAAGACTGGGCGCATGGACGGGCCGACGATCATCGCGTTGGCGTAGTCGTCGAAGAAGACGATCAGCCCGGCGAACCAGGCGCCGATCTGGCCGCGCTCGCGCGTGCGCATGTGTCGCGTGACCCGAGCTACCATCGCCCGCGTGCCGCCGTTGGCCTCGATCACGCCAACCATCGCCCCGATGAATAGCGTGAAGATGATGATCCACAGTTTTTCGTTGTTGAGCTTGCCGTCTTCGACGTGGGCGAGCACCTGGAACAGGTAGCGGTCCATCGCGTGGGTGATCCATGTGATCGGATTCCGCACGCCCTCCATCCACATCATCATGCCCGAGGCGACCAGGATGCCCGTCGATAATGCAACGAGAACCTGTCGGGTGATGACGGCCAGAAGAATCGCGACAATTGCCGGCGTCAGGGCCCATAGGCCGTAGTAACCGGCGGGGGTGTCTGTACCTGCCGGAGCCGCCATAGCAGGTTTCGCCATAGCAGGTTCTGCCATTGCGGGTTCTGCACTTGTGGGTTCTGAACTTGCCGGGTCCGCGGCATCGGAAATTGCTCCGGCCGAGTCGGGCATGACGGGCGGCCGATCCATCGCGCCGCGGGGGGCGGTTATGGGATCGGCGGAGTGTTCATCTGATCGTCCGGCCGGTTGCGAGTTCGTGCGATCGATGGGCTGTGCGTAGGATCGGATCGTGAAGGAAGCCGGCCGGCTCGCCGGGATGTCCTGGGCGAGTGCAAACGAAATACAACACCACACCGCCACAAGCGGCACGAACCAGGGTGCCGATTGGAGGAAGGGTCGCAGCGACAATCGGGGAGGCGACTCGTTCACACAAGTCAATCTAACCAAGGGCCGCGAAAGGGTCAAACCGGCTGCGGCTCAGATCCCCCCCCTCCATTGCCAACCCACCGGCCATCGGCTACAAACAGGAAAACAAGCCTTCCCCCGCATCGGGTCCGTAGCTCAATTGGTTAGAGCAAGGGACTCATAATCTCTAGGTTCCCGGTTCGAGTCCGGGCGGACCCAATTTTTACGGA
>CAYXGR010000439.1:0-3016 GCA_964464525.1 uncultured Planctomycetaceae bacterium | reverse complement strand
GCCGGGTGCCATGCTTACACGACCCGGCCTCATGGGTCGGGTAAGCATGCAGGATACACTAATAGCTACGCACCCCGCCGGGAATCGTGTTCACAATCGACCGGCAGATCCTCCAGAAACTTGACCACATGCCGGATGGCCGGCCCCAGTAGCGCCAGACCGTCCCGTACAGCACCAGGGCTGCCGGGCAGCATGACGATCAGCGTTCGACCAACCACGCCCGCACCCCCCCGAGAGATGATCGACAGCGGCGTTTTTTCATAACTGCCCGTTCGCATAATCTCGCCAAAGCCGGGGAGTCCCTTATCAAACAATGGAACCAGCGCCTCGGGGGTCACGTCCCGTTCGGCTATGCCGGTCCCACCGGTTGTAACGATCAGGGAGACACGGTTGATCTGCGTACGGATTCCCACCTGAATCTCCTCCACCTCGTCGGGGATGATGCCCCGATGGGCCACGACGTACCCCATCGATTCGACGATCTCCGACGCCACCGGTCCGCTGAGATCCTCCGCGATGCCTTGTGACCGCTTGTCGGAAATCGTGAATATCGCTGCCGAAGACATGAAGTGCATCGTACAGGATCAGTCATTCGCCGCCAGTTGTTGCATCCAGTTTGTTGCATCCAGTTTTTTTATTGTATCCATTCGGTGTCCCCCCAATGCTGATACAGAGTCCGGCGCACGGCCTTTGCGAAAGGATATTCCGACTCCTTGTTTTCTCTTCAACCCATGCCATAGCCCTGACCGATAAGCAGGGAGCATTGGCCGTGTAGGCAGAAGGATCTGCAAGCCGTTCGCTTGTTCGACGTGGAGCAGGCCCCCGGGTCAAGGCGGACCCGAGCGTCTGGATAGGACCGACTTCGATCCCGGTCCTGCTGTCGGACTCCGGTAGTCGGCTGGCGGCCGATTCATTTTGGTTTCTCCTTCCTTTCTGAGCAAAGGCTGCATCTGGCGGGGTCAGCCTTTGCTCCAAATTCACGAACTGCGTCCGCTAGGCGGGGGGCCACTGTGCGGATCGCGATACCGGTGGTTTTCATTCCCTCAAAACCGGCACACGTTTCGTTCCCTACGCGGTTCAACAGATGTGTCACATGACCCATCCTACGGCCTCTGGTATCATATCCCCCACTCGAACCGAGGATCTTTCAATGCGTGCCATCGTCGTCTCCGCGGGCAAGGCAACGCTCACGGAACAACCCCAACCCACTCCCGAATCCGGCGAGGTTCTCATCCGTGTCCACCGCGCCGGAATCTGCGCTACCGATCTCGAAATCATCAAGGGCTATGCCGGCTACGAGGGTATCCTCGGACACGAATTCGTGGGCACGATCGTCGCTGGCTCGAAGAAGCGGATCGATTGCCGAGTCGTCGGCGAGATCAATTGCGTCTGCGGCAAATGCGACCTCTGTACCCGCGGTCTCTCCACCCACTGCCGCCGCCGCACGGTCCTCGGTATCGACTCTCGCCCCGGCGTATTCGCCGAATACGTCACCCTCCCCGAGCGAAACTGCCACGATGTGCCTGATAGTATCTCCGACGAAGAGGCGGTCTTCGCCGAACCCCTCGCGGCGGCGATCCAGATCATCCGACAGGTCAAGATCGAACCGAAGATGGAGGTCGCCGTACTCGGGACCGGTCGCCTCGGCCTGCTGGTTGCTCAGGTTCTCTCGCTGAGCGGCTGCCGCCTCACCGCGATCGGGCGCAATCCCAAAACCCTCGGACTCCTCGATCGCAAACGCATCCGCACCCTTCCTGTTGGTGAGCTGTCCGGAAAAACCGAACACGATCTGGTCGTCGACTGCACCGGTTCCCCCGACGGTCTGTCCATCGCGATGAATCTGGTCCGACCCCGTGGGACCCTCGTGCTCAAGACAACCTGCCACGGCGACGCACCCGTAGATCTGACGCCGCTGGTCGTGAACGAGATCACCCTCCTCGGCAGCCGCTGCGGACCGATCGGCGAGGCCCTCGCCATGCTGGCACGAAAGGAAATCGACGTTACCAGCCTGATCACGCAGCGTGTCCCTCTCAGCCAAGGCACAGAGGCACTCGATCAGGCCGCCCGCCCCGACCAGATCAAGATCCTTTTGAAGACCGACGTATGAACCCATCCCTCGATGCCGGCAGCGATGTCCCCACTATCTCCCTCTCCGAAACACCCTTCGAGGACACCACCCTGTTTCGGTTCCCCGCGTTCGAGGCTGTCGACGGGTTCGCCCATGTGATCACTTCGCGACCGTGGAACATGGCAACCCATTGCGGACCGGACGTGGATCAGACCGTTTCTCGTCGGCAGCGGATCTGCCAAACCCTGAACCTGCCGTTCGAAAAGCTGACCGCCGCCGATCAGATCCACAGCCCGCACGTCATTCGCGTCCTACCCTCTGACGCGGGTGCGGGTCGCGAAGGGCGCCACACGGCCCTGCGTTTCATCGACGGGATGATCTGCGACCTGTCCGGAGCAGCCCTCATGCAGTTTTCCGCGGACTGCCCGATCCTCCTGCTCGTCGATCCGAATCGCCACATCCTCGGCACCGCCCATGCGAGCTGGCGCGGCACCGTCGCGGGCATCGCGACCGAGCTGATTCATCAGATGCGCCGTGAATTCGACGTGAATCCCGCCGAGTTGATCGCGGGTATCTGCCCCTGTGCCGGACCATCCGAGTACGAGGTCGGCGAGGCCGTTCGTCGCGTCGCCCTCGCCCGGTTACCCAACGCGGATCGCTTCTTTCCCCAAGTGGGCGGCACCCTGCGGTTCGATCTCCGCGTCGCGAACGTCGATCAGCTCCGCCGGGCCGGTATCGATCCGTCCCATATCAGCGTCGCCTCGATCTCGACCATGAGCGATGAACGTTTCTACTCCCATCGCCGTGACGGCCCCGACACCGGCCGATTCGCCCTCATCGCCGGATGGCTATAGTGGTCCATCTCACATGATTCGTTGGGTGGCACGGTCTAACCCCTTTTCTCACAAGATAATTGATTCAGAGCCACGTTTATCAGAGCATCTTCTA
>CAYXGR010000438.1:0-3017 GCA_964464525.1 uncultured Planctomycetaceae bacterium | reverse complement strand
CCCGCAGCGCGCTCGAGCACATCCATCGCATCGCCGACCAGATGGATCAGACGGTTGCCAACACGCAGGAAATCTCCAATCAAAAATTGAGAACGGCCACCCTCTTGACCGTCATTTTTACCTGTGTCATCGTCGGGCTGGGGGTTTTCTCCTGCCTGTTGTTCTATCGCAGTGTGACCCGTCCGCTCGATCTCCTGCGTCGTGGTGTGCGGCGTGTGGCCCGGGGCGATTTCGAGGAGAAGCTGGAGCCCATCGGCGACGCGGAGTTTCGAGAACTGGCCCATGATTTTAATCGAACGGCCACCGAACTGGCCGAGATGCACGCCGAGATGGAGGCGAAGGTCGCCGCCAAGAGCAAGGAGCTGGTCCGTTCCGAGCGTCTGGCCAGCGTTGGATTTCTCGCCGCCGGCGTCGCTCACGAAATCAACAACCCGCTGAACATCATTTCCGGCTATGCCGAACTGGCCCTTCGCAAGGCGTCCAATTCGACAAGCGGCAATGGACAGACTGCCGACCGGGAGAGCATGCGGATCATCCGGGATGAGGCCTTCCGATGTAAGGAGATCATTGAGAAACTCCTGTCGCTCGCCAAGGCGGGCAGTGAAAACAAGCAGAACGTATCGGTCATCGACTGTGCGGATATGGTGGTCTCCATGCTCCGCGGATTGAAGAAGTACCGCGGCCGACGCCTGCTGCTGAACAGCCTACCTGACGATGACTTCGTGATCTTCGCCAACGAATCCGAACTGAAGCAGGTCCTGCTGAACCTGACGGTGAATGCGCTGGAATCCGCCGACCCCCTGAGTGGTCGTGTTCAACTCGATCTGTCACGCGAAGGCGAGTCGATCGAAATCGCGATCAGCGACAACGGCCGCGGCATGTCGACCGAAACCCTGGATCATATCTTCGAACCCTTCTTCACGCGGGGACGATCCGAAAGAGGCGAAGGTGTGGGCCTGGGATTGTCTATATCCCTGGCGATCGTCGAGGGATTCGGCGGCGTGATCCGAGCCGAGAGCGAGGGAGAGGGGATGGGCAGCGTGTTTCGAATCCAATTGCCGGCCATAACGAGAGAGACCGCGGATGACCGACTCCAATAATAATACAATGAACTATCATAAGATTCTCATCGTCGAAGACGAACATCGACTACGCGAGATGCTGCTCCGGGCCATCCCCGAGATGGGTTACAAGCCAACGGGCGTCGCGTCCGCCGAACAGGCCATCACGCTCATGGAGCAAGATCCGCATGGGATCATCCTGCTCGACCTGAATCTTCCGGTCATGAACGGCATCGAGGCGATGGGAATTTTTCATGAACGTTGGCCCGAGGCCGGTGTCATTATCATGACCGGCTTCGGCGATTTGGAGGCTGCACAACAGGCCATCCGATTGGGTGTGGCCGACTTTCTCTCGAAGCCGTGCAGCCTGGGGGATTTGGAGAAGGCGATCGACCGTGCCCGCCGGCAGGCCCCCGAAAAACCGGTCATTTCAGATGAACTCCTGAAAGATGACGAATGGCTGGAACCCGAAGAGGGCTTGTCCGAGGCGATGTCGACGGGAACCATGAGCCTGGCAGAGGTCGAGCGGAATTACATCCTGGCCGCCGTCGCCCGGCATGCGGGAAACCGGGAGGCCGCCGCGGACGAACTCGGCATCAGCGTTCGCAAACTCTACTATCGCCTTTCTGAATATCAGCGATCACATCGCGCACACACCGACGGCGATTGATCGATCCACATTATCCATTCTGCAATTATTGCACCTTTTTGGGGGGTTCGGCTTCCTCTGCTAGTGTGTCTCCCACGGACGCAATCGGTTCATGAGTCCAGGCTCCTTTGTGAGGGGGCACGCATGACCGGGTGGGCCGTGGGACGCCGTTTTCCGTGACGGGGGGCTCGCCTGGCTCCGCAGCGTGAGCGGGAATGGATTCGGCGCTTCGGTGGCCCACCTGGTTTCGTGCGTGTGCAGGTGCACACAATCGATTGTCTTTTTATAGGAGACCTATTCTGTCCCATTTCTGTCCCCGAGTCGGCAGGCTGTGCCTTGTTGACCCTGGGGGCAACCCTTTCCATAGTGAAGGGGGGGAAGAAGCCTTGTTCGCCGCGATGGCAGACTGACGCGCTTTCCGGAGGGTCAGTCGTGAGCTACTCGACGTACCTGCCATACCGCCGGCTCCCCATGAATCGCGGTTTTTACGATTCCCTCCCACGATCATGAGGAGCCGGTCGCGGCGACACGATCTATCGCAGAAAGAGCCTGCCTCTTTATTCGCCCGGTGAGACGCTCAATCTGTTCCAAGACTGAATGAGAGACCGTCATTCGCCATGTTCGATCAGCGGCGTGCACGTCTGGGAATATAGATTTCCCAGATCAGCAGACCCAGCGATGTCGCCAGACCGGCCAGTGCAAGCCCGGCACTCGAGACCGCCAGCCACTCCAGCGAATCCTTGGCAAGGCCGATTCCGCCCATGGACGGCGCGGCCAGGGCCGTGCACAACCAATACGATGAATAACCCAAAGCCCCGGCGCCGAGGGCAGAGGCGGTTAAGCCGCGTAACAGCGGTTTGACGTGGTCGAAGTATCCCAACAGCAGGATCAGGGCGAGGGCCGCGGCACCAATGCCCCCGCCGTGCATGTGTGCCCGCTTGATGTAGGACCAGGACTTCTTCGTGACCTTTTTCATCGATGACGTCTTGCCATGGTAAACCGAGTCCTTCACGGTCTCAGCCTTGGATTTGAGGTAGTCCTTGAAGCCATCTTCAAAACCCCCCATCGCGCCACCCAGGCCGAATCCGAGAAGAATGCTCAGGACCGCCATCGTGAGTCCCACACGCATCGGCCTTAGCCTGTCCAGTGCTCCCGTTGTCTCCGCCATGCGATAGCCTCCATTCGTGGATGAACCGACCTGTCTACTCACATATCGGAATTTGTGGGTACGTGGCTGTCGAAATCTCATTCCCCGCAGCGCATCGTGGGGACTTCATGCCGGTCTGTTGGGATTCCCATGACTCAAG
>CAYXGR010000437.1:0-3025 GCA_964464525.1 uncultured Planctomycetaceae bacterium | reverse complement strand
TTGGTGTGCTGCTTGGTGCGGACGAGGGTGTCCCACTGCTGCCAGACAGCTTTCCAGTGGGTGGGAGGATGACCGGGGCCGCGGAGATGGTGGAGCAGGAAACGGAGGCGGTCGGTTCGGCTCAGCGCTTGGGCGTTCAGCAGGCTGGCGCAGAGGCGGACGGCGGCCCGGCGGCGCTGGTTCGGACTCGGACGGCGCACGTGCTTGATGCCGTCCATGTCGATGAGGGTGAGTTCCGGCTTGCCGGCGTAGGGCGGCGCCCAGTTGACGAGGAGGTTGGGGGCCTTGAAGTCGCGGTGGACGAATCCGCGATCGTGGAACCGCTTGATGAGTTTGACTACGGTAGCAATAGTCTGGTCCTTGACGCGGCGCTGCTGCCTTGGAGGAAGGGCGGCGATGTCGCGGGTGAGGAAGGTTTCGAGATCGACCGAGCCGTCGATGTAATCGGTGAGACCGATGGAGTCGATCCGCAGGCAGCCGAGGAGATGGCGCTCGACGACCGCGAGGGGCTGGGCCGCGGGGAGGTCGCGGTTCAGGAGCATGTTGGCCATCTTCCAGGAGCGCATGTTGCGGGAGGGGCCGAAGATCCGCAGCAGGCGCTTCCAGCCATTTCGCGCGAGGGTGCGCTTGACGATCACGCCCACGGGCGTCGGCTCGACGGGGAGATCGGCCTTGCAGATCGTCGCCGTGTGCGAGTCCTTCAGGAGCCGGTGCTGATTGGGGTCCACCCACGAGAGCGGATCGCGGAGCCAGGCCTCCCACTGGTGGCGGTCATAGGTCAGCGCGGCGGCGCGGGCCGTCGGCGGGGGGTGCTTGCTGCGGAGGAGTGCGTGACCGTGCCAGCCGGGGGCGGGCCGGACGCGGGCGAAGTAGCGACCGGTGCGGCGGGTGCGGCGGTCGCGTTTGGCCCAGAGCCGGTTGGCGTGTTTCTCGGCGCGGACGGCGAGCTGGGCGATGAGCTGCCGGGGATCGAAGGAATGGTTCCGGGCGAAGGGGCCGGCCTGGGCGAAGCGGTCGCGGTAGTCGAGATAGTGATGGAGGAAACGGCGACGCTGGCTGAGGGTCGAGACGCGGCGGAACCACTGGTTGAGCTGGGCGAGGTTGGCGACGGCGCCGCCGAGGGAGACGGAGCGGCCGATGCGGACGTTGTGGAGATCGACGAAGAGGGCCTCGCCGTGGCGGCCGACCGGTCGGACGAGGATGTTTCCGGGGTGCATGTCGCCGTGCTGGAAGCCGCACTGGTGTGCCCGGGCGATGAGCCTGGCCAGCGACTCGGTGAGGAGGTTGGCCCGATGGCGATCGTTTCGGACTGCGAGCCAGTATTCGTTGAGCGTGACGACGCCCTCGACGGCCTCGGTTATGAGAAGCGAGGGGCCGCCGAGGCCTCGGAAGCCTTTGAGTGCCGTGGCGACGGGCACAACGGCGGCGATTCCGTGGGCGGCGGCGTAGGAGCCGACATCCCACTCGCGAACAGCGGTCGAGCCGCGGAACAAGACCTTGGTTCTGATCAGGAGGTCGGACGGGTCATAGGACTTGGCGAAGTAGGTTCGCTCCCCGCAGTGGATCCGCCAGACCGACCGATGGCTGTTGCGTTTGATGCGTTCGGCGTGATCGCAGGCCCCGGGGTTCAGCCAGTCGGCGATGTGCGATCGGATGATGTCGGCATGGGGTTGGGCGACGCGCCAGTGGTAGCCCGCTTCTTCGAACTCGATGGATGGGGAGTCGGAGGTGTCTTCGATCGCCGGGCGCATGGAGAGACTTCGGGTCATTGTGGGTCCGTCGTCTGGGAGCCCGATTGGTTCATGCGAGGAGTTGGAAGGCGAGAGGGCCGGCCCGGTCGCGTCGGGGGCATCACCCTCGGGCGCCGTGTGCTCGACATCGCTCATTATAGACCGGCCGGATGACGCGTTCAAGGTGTAGCTCACTGGATACCCGGGTTTGTGCGGATGAGTGTAGTGGAATCCGAGCGATTTGTCGTGGGGTGGCGGGTTCGAGTTTTGAGTTTCGAGTGGCGGGTCAGCCATCTGCCGGATGCGATTCAGGCCGCCGCCCTCGCCCCGGAGGACGATTCCGACGAGTTTCCGGGGCGGCTGGAAGAACAACCGCAAGCGGCCGATACCGCGAGTCAAGACGTGAGCAGGATATGATAGACTGACCCGGCTCGGAAAAACGAAAGGATCGAAGCACCGGGATGTGCTATTATTCGCCCTTTAGGTAGATGGCCTGGAGACCGCCCATTTTGATCACTTTGCCCTTGACTGTGACCGTCTGGGCCATCTTCTTGAGCATTACGTCTCGGCCGGGCTGATGCTTCTTCCCGCCCATGAGAATGTAGATCTGCCCGCCCTTTTCGACGATGCCCATCGGGTTGCCGGCCTCGGCGCATGTGACCGCGCAAAGCTTGTGCTTTTCCCCGTGGCCCTTGTGATCAAGGTAGCACCATAAATCGACGACTTCGCCCGTGATCGCCTTGATCGCATCCCCCTTTTTGTCGCCTGTCTTCGGCGGTACGGGAGCCGCATAAGCAAACACGCTAAACGCGATAGAGACTACTACGACCGTTGTCATAATACCGAGTACCTTGTTCTTCATGGGTTCTCTCCTCCAGACATCTGGAATAAACGGATTCATCCAAACACGATAACGAACACGGTAAAACTCGAGGGTGGCCCTGTCAATGACTGATATCATTTGCCGAAGGGGTCGCCATCATCGAAGGCGGAGAATTGAAAATAGGACATCACTGATTAATGGCTTCCTCCGGCGGTTTTCCGGGGCGGCTGGAAGCACAAACGCATGCGGCCGTGCCGCGATACGAGACGTGGCCGGCACCGCATCCCTGCCGGACATTGATGTCAATAATCAGTGATGTTCCCTTTTCTTCCTCCGCCCCTTTTTCTTCCACAAACACGGCCAAGCTGCGCTTGACCATGCCACCCGGACCCTGCGGATTATGTTGACGATTTTGCCGCCTGTTTTTCGGCTCGGCGGCGGAGGGCGGCCTCGATGAAGGGATCGAGATCGC
>CAYXGR010000436.1:0-3031 GCA_964464525.1 uncultured Planctomycetaceae bacterium | reverse complement strand
CGGCCACGGCCGGTGTCATCTCGAAGAACAGGCCCGACTGATCGACATCGAGGAATAGCAAGTTGCCCAATGCGGTCACGTCGAGGGACGTGGCGTCGACATTGGCAAAGCTGATGCCGGTCGGGGTGATAATGTGGGTGACGACGGTCACCGGGGCGGAGAGTTGTGTCTCGTTGGGAAAAGCGGCGGAATCCCGAGCCTTGACCGTCCACTGGTAGACAAAGTTGGCAACGGGAACGGTGCCGGTGAACGTTGTTCCGGTTTGCCAGCCACTGTTTAACCCGACGATTGAAGACTCGAATAGATATTCGACCGGAGGTGTATCAACATCGGTCGCGACGTTGGCCTCCATGGATATCTGTACGGTCGGATCGTCCGGCGGCAGGGCGGGGGCCGGATCGACGAGGAAGGTCATCGGATCGGGCGTCGGCGGCTGATCATCACCGACGGAGATGGTCACGTCATCGATAAACCAGTCATCCAGGTTCGCGGTTCCCGTTCCCCGGAAACGCATTCGGAAAAATGGATGCTTGGCATCAGCGGGAAGCGGGATCGAAATGAACTGATAGGGATCGGTGTCCGGTCCCGCGCCGGGGTGGCTGGTGAGGAACTGCCAGGTACTGAGATCGTTCAGGTATTCGACAAAGAGGTCCTCGCCGTTTTCAGGGGAATCGCCGTTGCCGGTGCGCTGCCACCAATAGGAGATCGTTCCGTTCAATGCGGCACTGGTATCCATGAAGTTGGAGGTCAGCGTATCCGTGCCGTCGATATTGGCCGAGTTTGGCGCGCTGGGTTCGCCATTGCCATTGGCGTTGGACTGGGCGCCCAGATTGCTGCTCCAGAGGGTGCTGTCGATGGTGGTGGTTGGGAAATCATCGAAGAAGGGCAGCGTCGGCGTTCCGGCGGTCGCGAGACAGGTTCGGGAGTCTCGATGGGCCGAGATGCGTCCCATATTTTGTGTGCCAAAGAAGTTTTGGCAGGCGAGTGGTGTTCTCATGGTGCCGCAGGGGGGGGCGCAATGGACACCGTTCCAGACATGGCCATTCTCATGGGCGTGTAAATCGGTTGTGCAACTGAAGGGCCCGCAACAATCGGACTGGGAAAAGCTGTAGGCCGAAGTCGTGCAGACACCGCCGATGGATAGGGCCGTGCCGATGATGGTGCCGTCGATATTCGTGCCCGTGAAGAGCTGGGTGATATCCCGGGGGATGTTGTTCAGATTGGTCAGCCACTCGGTCTGAAGCTGGCCGAGCAGGACATTGTTATTGGTGCTGGTGTAGGGATCGGCCGCAGCCGAGGTGCGGACGATGATGGCGGAGATAATATGGGTGATGAAGACATCACGCTCGTATTCAACGTTTATCGCATTGACGACGGACTGAACCCGTGCCTCAACCGCCGAAACGCTGCCCCAGAACGCAAAGTATTCGAAGTCTGTATCATTGGCCATCTCGGCGAAGCACAGGCCCACTCCGCAGGCGCCGCCGCGAGAAGCGGACGGATCGATCGGCTCACCCGGTCCATCGGTGGCGCAAACGCCATCCGAGGCATAGGCATCACCATCATTGTAGATTACATGCACTCCCGCCGGCGCGCCGGGGAGTTTCGACGCAACCGGCTCGACCCAGACACGATTCCCATCGGGCATGATGATCTTGGCGAGCAGACCTTCCTCCATCAGTGTAGCGGCGACGATTGTTCCCTCCATCCCGACCACCGATCCGCGAAGGGTGCGGATGGGACCGGGGTTTTCCGGAACGATGGAACCATCCTCAATCTGAACGAGCAACTGATAGTTGTCGGATAAGACCGAATGCGGTGACAGCTCCAGCGTCCGCAATTCACCGTGAATTGGTACGACGGCCGTGAAGTCTTCTCCCGGGACAGCGTCGATATTCAGTTCGACGATATTACTGACCGCCAGATTGAACGAAGAGTTGACCTGGACGGTGAGATCGGGATCGGTGATCACCCTCGGCATCGCCTGCGGGCGGGTGACAGGCCCCGCTAGTGTGGTTGCGGTCGCAAACGCAGTGGCGAGGATCGCAACGAGACATGTCAGGTACAACGTCGCGGGGACGCGGCTTTGATTCACATGCTTCAGATTCAAACACTTTTGATTCAAACAATGAGACGTCATCATCCACTCCCTAGATAAACAACACATATTCAAGTACGCATGATTCAGGCCATCTGGCCGCCATGAACAGGCATGGGGATTCTGCAACCTATAACCGACTATCGCCTGGGTTGATTCCGGGGTTATGGTTGGCATCCGGGTGCGGCTGGGCTTGAGGGGCATCCATAAGGAAGTGGCCAAGTCGCGGCTATTCTCCCAACGGAACTTTCTGAGGTGGTCGGTTTCTTTACTTCATCGCGCGGATTTCGCGACGATCACCCACTCCACACAGGCACCCATCCTATTGCCCCTACTTTAGCATGACGGCGTTTGGCAAGTCAAGGAACTCTGATCCAGTCATGACTTGCGACAAATTGAGACCATGGTGGGCGCGAATGATCTTGAGGGGGACACCGGATATCGGCCCGATTGCGTGTCGGCGATCGTGAACGGTTTCCACTTGATTATGAGTTATTTTGTCCGCTTATTTCGCCAATATCACGTCCGAAAAGGGATTCTTGGACGTGATCGATGGATATCGTTCAGAATTTCATGCAACGGGTGTGGGAGTATCCGGAGCCATTGCGTGTCAGATTATCATGACACAATCGGGGGTCAGGGATCGGGGTGGCATGGCCAAGCGTTCTTCGATTGCACCAGCAATCGAGGAACGCTTGACCCTGAGAAGCCCACGAATGCTACGAGATTATGCCCGGTATGCTTACCCGTCCCGATACGGCTGGGACGTGTAAGCACGGCATCCGGCACCCATGCATATTCCCCACCCTGATACCCTTTCCGACGTTAGTCACAGACGAGCGGGGCACCATGCTCGGATTGGGAAGCCCCGTGAACGGGGCTTGTTGGAACCGCTCGCCGGGATTGGGTCTTGAAAGCCCGGCTGAAGCCGGC
>CAYXGR010000435.1:0-3042 GCA_964464525.1 uncultured Planctomycetaceae bacterium | reverse complement strand
AGAAAAAACGACCGGCGGGACGCCGATGCTCCCCATGCGTCAACATGAATGGAATGGATCACTGGTACGAGAGTGATAGGAAAGTGTGTTAGCCAATACGTTTGTTCTTGAGGACGGCGACTCCTCGATCGTTATCGTAGATTGCCACCAATTCCGTCGCGCCACGGATTTTGCGCCGTTCAATTCGGACGGGACCGTCGATTTGCCGATTCACGATCGTGACACGATCCCCGATCGTCAGTTGAACACCTTCATGGATGGTCGAATGGACGCTGATGTATGCGCCTTCGTTCGCCTGTGACAGCAATTTCTTTCGGCGTTCCTCGGCCTCGGTGATTTCGGCCTCCAATTCGGAGACGAAAAAACAGAGTTCAGTCGCTTTTTCCTTCTGCATGGAGTCAAGTCGTTTCAGGTTGGCCTGCAAGGGGACGAGCGCTGCCTGATACTTTTCCAGCTTTTCTCTTCGATCCCGGTTGGCTTCGTCCAGTTCGGCGGCCTGCTTGATGACTTCCATCGAGGCACCGACGCCAATGAGCGTCTGGAGGCCCCCATCGCTGCCCAGGGATTGAGCTTCGATGCAAAGCCGCGCGCGGATTTCACCGCCGATGATGGGAGCGCCGGGCGCGTGGACGCGGCGGCCGGCGTGAAGGCGGGAGTTCACCACATTGTTGCCGATCAGAATATCCCTGCCCGCATGGATATCCGCTTCCTCGCAGAACTTGGCGACCACATCCATCTCGGCCTGTATTCGACCCTTGCTCTGACCGGTCACGCCATAATGCACGATGATGCTCTCGCCAGCATGAATCTCCGCCGGACAGACGGTATTCGTCACGATGATGGATCGCTCGCCCGCGATATTGGCCCCATGGCCCACGTCGCCGCGGATGATGATGTCGGAATCCCAATCCGTTTTGTTCGTGCCCGGTTTGATGTCTCGATCGATTACGATGACTTCGTGGAGCGAAATCCTGCCCTGGTTATATACGACGCGCCCTTTTCGGTTTGCCACGACGGTGACACCATCCTCCGCAAATGATATGCCGCCCCCGAGTTCGACCGGCTCGCCGGTATCTTTCTTCGGCGGTAACGGGTGCCCGAGTACGTTCACGCCCGACAGGCCGGGTTTCGGCGGTGTCACCTTACCGATGAGGGTGGAGGGTTCCACAACGACCGCGGAACAGATGATTCTCGATTCGATCTCATTCTCATCCTTTTCCCGATCGTTCCTGGATTTCTGTTCGGCACTCCCATCGATCGCGCAGAGTGCGCAGTCCCACAGAAATTCACCATCCCGCGCCTCGACCGGCATCCGCGCCTCGGCGATCAGGAATTTTTCCATTTGTCCACGACTTGCCGATGCCTTATCGACGAATGCGCGAATTCGTTCTTTGACGCGATCGTTGATCTCAATTTTGGCGGCAATCAGGGATGTGGCGATGGACTTCGCCTGAATAGAACGAGGATCGCCCCCCCTCGCGGGCTGTATGTAGGCCCGCAATCGATCCTCGTCTACAAACGTATTCAGTGCGTTATCAAGGACAGTGGTCATCGATGTTTAATTAACCCATTCTTGATCCTAGACTCTCGGGCCCATGGACCCGATCGGATCACGCCATTCAACGATTCTGTCAGGGACTCATATACCCCCTCCGCCGGGGTAGTGTGCTTACGCGGTGGCGGCGACCTTGGCCATGGTCTGATTGATTTTGTCGGCGAGCGTCTCGGCGGTGAACGGTTTGACGACGTAGTTGTTGACACCCGCCTTGACCGCCTCGATCACACGCGATTTCTCCGCTTCGGTGGTGACCATGATGATCGGCAGGGTTTTGTCGGTCTCGCGGACCTTTTTGATCAGGGTGATGCCGTCCATGTTGGGCATGTTCCAGTCCACCAACATCAGCTCCGGTCGGGTGCTGGCGAGAAAACTCAAGGCCTCCAGGCCGTCCGCGGCCTCCGCGATGTCCTCATGCCCCAAGGTTTTGAGGGTGTTCTTTTGAATGTTGCGGATTGTTCTGGAGTCGTCTACTAGTAGGATCTTCATGCTGGCGCTCCCGCCATTTCTGGCTTCTTACTCGTGATCAGGGCCACTTCCACATTGAAGCTGCCGAGTGATGTCTTGCAGGGGATCACCAGAAAGGGCCATACCTTCGATTGTGAAACCTTGTGGCCCTTTCCGATAATCACGCTGGGAAGCGAGATGCTTGTTTCATAGCCGGTGAAGTCTTTCTTGGCGTTGCCCGCCACCATGTTCGCCAACTCTCCGATGGCGTCTGGAAAATCGGGATTGTCCATATCGAGATCTATGCCCGCGAATTTCGAGGCCACGGCACAAGCGGCATCCCCGGGGAAACTCAGGACCACACAACCCTGAATTTCGCCCGACAAACCGATGATTCCCGAGACTTCCGCCGAAACGAGTTCGGCATTCTTCACGGTGGGCTTTCCAACCTGAACTTCCGTACTCAACATTGTCTTGAAGACATTAGAGATTGCGCCGACAAATGCGTTTACGAATTTCACATCCATGTATGTACTCCGATCATCTCAAACTCGTCCACTCAGGGTCCTGCTCGTCGCCTGATAACCTGATTTTTTTCGCCGGTTCCGCATACCTGTTTCGGCTCAACATGCTGCCGACTGTAGCTGGCGATTGGATCAGACTGCCGGATTCACGAGGGGGAATACCAGTTTTATCAAGACGTGCCATGGGCAGGTAGATCTTGCGAATCGACTCCGCCGTAGCCACCCCACAGGTGAGGGAGTCATGAGAGAGATTGACAGATATTTGAAGGGATCGAAGATCCTTCCATTATCGGAGGTGGCTCCGTCGGCGGTATGGAACCCAGATTCAATAACTTCCCGATTTCGAGATGCCCTTGGCCTGCTGTAGTCGTATCGCTACTCCGAACGCCGGGAAGGTGTGCAAGACAGTTTGGGCGGGCCGAACGGATCCCGCCCTCGCCGGGATCGAATCATGAAAGCCCGGCTGAAGCCGGCTGAGGGGAATTACAAATGTCGTCCACCACCGACTGAAGTCGG
>CAYXGR010000434.1:0-3043 GCA_964464525.1 uncultured Planctomycetaceae bacterium | reverse complement strand
GGTCCATGACAGTTCAGGCGGGGCGGATTCCCATCTGAGTCGGGGTTGAGACGTCCAAGCCCGGCTGAAGCCGGCTGAGGGGAGCTGTGAATGGCGTTCACCACCGACTGAAGTCGGTGGCAAACAAAAAAACTGCCGGCTGAAGCCGGCAAGAGAATCCGCTGATTCTGTCATGGACCCACTCCGGGGAGGCCCCTTGCGACGCTGTCCCGATGCTGCGAATATGGATCCATGACCCATCATACCGGCAAAAGAAAAGCCATTTCCGATAACCGCTCCCAGCGCGATCAGGCCGCGGCAATTCGCCCTCCGACCGGTGCCGAATCTCCGTGGGTTCTGCTCCGATCCGCCACGCCCCACCCCCTGATCTACAAACGCATGCTGCGGACAGCCGACCCGGCCGCGCGGCCCGGTGATGTTGTGAACGTCTATGACAAGCACGGGCAGCGCTTCGGCCGTGGACTCTACAGCCCAAACTCGCAAATCGCTGTCCGGATGCTCGTACATGGCGATCGACTCGTGGACGACGATTACTGGCGATCACACCTCCATCGTGCAGTCGCACTCCGTGAGCGATTGAGATTGAGCGAGATTTCCGATGCCTATCGACTCGTTCACGCTGAGGGGGATGGTCTTAGTGGATTGATCGTCGAACGCTATGCCGACTGCCTGGTGTTTGAGGTCTTTTCGATCGGCATGTATCAGCGATGTGCCTTGTTCGCCAGACTTCTTGCCGAGCGCCTCGGCCCACCCCATAGCCTCGATCGCCCCGATCGCTCCAATGAGGCATGGCGCGTCGTGATCCGAGCCGATGATCGGATCGAGCGCATAGAAGGGTTTCACGTTCGTTCATCCGAGCGCGATGCGGGTGGCGACGTGACTATTCGCGAGCACGGCGTTCGCTATCGGGTCGATGTCACCGCCGGTCACAAGACCGGCTTTTTCTGCGACCAGCGAGATAACCGTCGGCGGTTGGCGACGTTCTGTTCGGATGCCGAGGTGCTGGACCTGTGCTGCTACACCGGCGGCTTTGGTCTATGTGCAAAGGTATTGGGCAAGGCTCGCGCGGTCACATCGGTCGATCTGGACGAGAAGGCCCTGATCACGACCCGCACAAACGCAAACCTGAACCAATCGCGAATCAACATCGTTCATTCCGATGCCTTCGGCTATCTGCGTCAGATGATCGCAAACAAGCGATCTTTCGACGTCGTCGTCTGCGACCCGTCCAAGTTTGCCATGTCCAGGCTCGAGATCGACGACGCCTTGAAAAAATACCATGACCTCAATGCACTGGCAGCCCGCGTCGTCCGTCCCGGCGGCATCCTGCTGACCTGCAGTTGCAGCGGTCTCGTTCCGATGGGGAGGTTTACCGAGGCGGTTAACGCCGGCGCTCGCCGTGCCGGTCGGACATTACAATTGTTCGATCGAACCGGCGCGGCGCCGGACCACCCCATTATGCTCAGTTGCCCGGAATCGGAATATCTCAAGGCCCTCTGGTGCCGGGTGGTTGGGTAAACGGTCAATGGTGAAAGCAGAATGGGCAGGGTCCGCCCCTGCACAATGTTGGCCCGCATTTCTCGCAGGGTATTTGGTGCAGGGCCGCTTCTATCAGAGCCGCGACCGTGAGGGAGCGGTCATCGCCCACCCTCCCAGAATGATTCCAGAACATCGGGATCGTGACACTCTGCCGATGAAATGACGATTGTACTATTGCTGTGAGTCCACACCCACCGCTCCCTTACGGTCGCGGCTCTGATAGTTGCGGCTCTGATAGTCGCGGTTCTGATCAACCGGAGAGCAATCCGGGCTAGATAGGCCGCTTCGCATTCAGGCCATTGCTCAGTCCAACCATTGCGATCGCTTTTTCAGCTTTTCCGGAACATAGGATTCCGTCACGAAACTGATGCTCTTGGTCAACAGGCTCTCGACTTCCATTTTGAATCCGTGGCGCAGCATGAGGGCAAACTCCTTCTCCCAGTCTTTCTTCCCCTTGAACCATGGGTAATTCAGGATCTGCTTCGAGCGTTTGATGTCCTTGTCATCGATGGCGATCTTCACGTCGTCGCTCAGGCCATAGTCCTCGAAATCCCGGCTGCGGACGCCGATGAACTTCGCATCCGGAATTGCCATCCGCCTCGACTCAAACGCCAGGTTGATCGACCCCTGCTTGATGACGCTGTAGATGTAGTATCCCCACGGGTCATTATCCAACAGGCAATAGACCGGCAGGCGCAACTCGTTGTGCATTCGGTGTAGCAACCGGCGGACGCCGCGCGGGGGCTGACCGTTGCCGTGGGTGAGGATGCAGCCGTGCTTCTTCCAGAACTTGTCCTCGTTGAACCGCTGCCAGACGGTGTCCTTCTCGACATGCAGGATGTATTTCGCGTCGCACTTCCGAAACTGGAAGACATCCGGCTCGACAATACCGGGTACGCCATACCCACCGGCCCCCATCCGCCGCAGATCAATCTCGTCGCCCCGGCTGACGATCGTCAGGTTTCCGGCGATGGTGCCGCGGCTGCCGGCGAAGACGTGGAGCTCCTCTCGCAACGAGGCGAGGGCGACTTCGAGATCCTCAATGATCGGATCGCTCTCTTTCTGGTCGTCGAAGGTTTTTTCCTTCGTGCCGGGGATGGTGTGCTTGCTCAGGTAATACAGACCACGAATGCTCACGGTCTTGTCTTCGTCGATCAACTTTTTACAGCCGCTGGCGATGAGCATCGTCTGCATGAAACTTTTGGCTTTGTTCAGATCGAAAAAGTTTCGGGTAGCGGTCTTGTTGCCCATCTCGATGATGCGTTTGCGCTTGTTGTAATTGGCGTTTGAGAGGGTGCGCATGGGGATCTTGATCGCCGGATCCCTCCGCTTTGCGGCGGTGGTGCCCACTGCCTCGGCCAGGGCGACGATCTTCTTCGACGTGGGCGACTTTTTTCCTCGTGCAGTGCCCGTCCCTTTGGTCGCCGCTGCGGAGGTCTTTTTGGTTGATCGCTTTTGGGTGGTTGTCTTCTTGCGTGCGGTTTTTTTGGCCATCCGTTGCCCT
>CAYXGR010000433.1:0-3044 GCA_964464525.1 uncultured Planctomycetaceae bacterium | reverse complement strand
GGGCGGCGCTTTGCTTTGCCCTGGGCTTTGTACTGTCGCCCTTTCAGGGCTTGATATTCAGGGTGGTCGGGGAACCCAGGGCGACGCTGCGCGGCTTATGCCGCTTTGCTTTGCCCTGGGCTTTGTACCTTTGTCCTTTCATGACTGGGGATCGATGGAGGGTCTGATGAGCCGTCCGAGCATCGGAGTTACGTATGCATTCGGCACTGCTTGATGCAGTGGCACACGATTTGTGAGTTTGCTCGTGCCGGTTGAAAACCGGTGCCCTCAGGCCCGGCTGAATGATCATGGCCCCCACCCATCCACGATTCTCCCCTCGCCCTGTCGCAGACCCCTCGAATCGAGTACGATCCGGCGATCAGTGATCTCACCCGGCCCGCCGGATGCGGAAATATGCACGAAGGGACGCGAAGCCGTGAAGACGAAGACCACCGCCGTAAAACGCCGTCTTTCAGATAATCTCAAGCGAATCCGCGAACGGATCGAAAACGCCTGCGCACGCACCGATCGTGATCCGGATTCCATTCAACTCGTGGCCGTGACCAAGTCGGTGGAACTCGATGTGATCCGCCAGGCCCTCGATCTCGGCATCCTGGATCTGGGTGAGAGCCGGGCCCAGCAACTCAACCAGCGGGCGGGCATGATCCATGAATACATGGAGCGGAAGAGTGTCCTGAGCGGATCGAGAAACGATCCGCGCGGGGGTGCGTCGTCGGTCCGGCCTCGTTGGCACATGATCGGCCATCTCCAGCGGAACAAGGTGAAGCTCGTGATTCCCTGGATCGAGCTGATCCACAGCGTGGACAGTCTTCGGCTTGCCGAGGATCTGCACGATCAGGCCGCGAAGCTGGGCCGGGTCGTGGATTTTCTGCTTCAGGTCAATACCAGTGGCGAAAAAAGCAAGTACGGCGTTGCCGTGGGCGCTGTTTCGCACCTGGTGGAACATTTCTCCGAATGGCCGAGCATCCGGCTCCGTGGATTGATGACCATGGCGCCCCTGGAGACGCCGCCGCCGGAGATTCACCTCTATTTCGACAGGTTACGCGACATCTTCGAGGACTTACGCGGTCAACGCGTCGTGGGTTCGGCATTCAACATCCTCTCGATGGGGATGAGCAACGATTTTGAATTGGCGATCGAAGCCGGCGCCACGATGATCCGGATCGGGGAGGCCCTCTTTGATGGGCTGGCCAAACCCGCTGAAGATCGAACGGCCCGGGTCGGGAGTGAGTAGTGATCCCGGGCGACCGCGATCTGTTCGAAACCTGGCGACTCATCCTGGCAACCGTTTGCGGAATCTACGCGACGATTGTCACGCTCCGTTCTCTGCTCGGCTGGCTGGATTATTTTTCCGGATCGGATCGCACGACCCAGCTCATGAGATCTTATGTCGTCATCCACCTGCTCCGGCTTCGTTGGAAACGTTTTTCCAGGGAACTGCTCGCAATCGGATTCTACGCATGCCTGTTTGTCTGGCTGCTATACGGACATCGCCAACTATAGAGGATCGGCTTCGGCCGATCGGCGTTTGCCACCGACTTCAGTCGGTGGTCCAAGGGACGTGAGCGCATCATCAGCCGGCTTCAGCCGGGCTTGGAATATGGAAAACCCCCGATGAAGCCGACAGCCAGCGCCGCCGATTATGTCGTGGACCCTACGGCACGCACCGGTTTGAAACCGGTGCCACAGGAATGACACGCATCGCCGAACGAACCCCTCGGCGTGCAAAGGACGATGCATGAGCTACCTTCTCTGGATCTGGCTGGGTATGACGGCATCCACGCTCGTCGTGTGGATGCTCCGGCTGGTCCTGCTGGGTTTCATCGATCGGATCCTCCCCCCCCTGCAACCGAAAATGTTCGAGCGTGCGGCCGATGGGTTGCCTTCGCTCAGCGTGCTCGTCGCAGCCAAGGATGAAGCCGAAAATATCGAGGCCTGCCTGCGCTCCCTGCGCGCCCAGGACCATCCCGACCTCGAGATCATCGCCATCAACGACCGCAGCAGCGACGACACCGGCGAGATCATGAATCGGCTGGCCGCGTCGATGGCCGGTCTGTCTGTCGGCCATATTCGGGAACTCCCCGAGGGGTGGTACGGCAAGAACAACGCCATGCGCGAGGCGGTGAAACGATCGAGCGGCGAGTGGCTCTGTTTCACCGACGCCGACTGCCTTTATGATTCACAGCGCTGCCTGTCGATCGCGATGCGTCATGCGTTGAAGACTGATGCCGATTTTCTGTCGGTGTTGCCGTCTCAACAAACGCGCACCTTCTGGGAAAGACTGATCCAGCCGGCCTGCAGCGCCATCCTGATGCTCTGGTTCAGCCCCATGGCCGTCAATAATCCGAGGCGCAGGACCGCCTATGCCAACGGGGCCTTCATGCTCATGCGGCGATCCTGCTACGAGGCGATCGGCGGTCACGAGGCCGTCCGCGATCATATCACCGAGGACATGGAACTGGCGCGTCGCGCCAAGGCGTGCGGCCAACGACTGCGGGTGACGACCAGCCGGGATCTGTATTCCGTCCGCATGTACGGATCGTTTGGCGCGCTCTGGTCCGGCTGGACCCGGATCTTCTCCGGCTCCTTCCAGACTGCCGGATCCATGCTCCTGGCCGCGGCCGTCCTGGTGTGGTTCACCTATATTCCGTGGTTCTCCCTCGCAGGTGTGCTGATCCTGAACGGTCTCGGCGGGGCCGGTTCCGAGCAGTGGATGATGCTCATGAAATGGGTCACGATTCCGGCCTGCATCGCACAGGTTCTGGCCATGACCGTCTTCTATGGCCTGAATCGGATCAATTGTCTGTACGGCATAATCTACCCGTTGGGCGCGATGATGGGGTTGGGTCTGCTGATGAACAGCGTTCATTGTGCGTTGGGGCGAGGCTCTATCGACTGGCGGGGAACCACCACCCGCGGCGGATCGATCGAGACGAAGCCGAGTCAGGCGACGTTTAGTTGATTACGGGTTGATATGCACAAGGCAGCCACCCGATGCGCCAATCAAGCACCCAGCCCGCGGGTTCCGCTGCGCTCCACCCGTG
>CAYXGR010000432.1:0-3049 GCA_964464525.1 uncultured Planctomycetaceae bacterium | reverse complement strand
GTTCTGTGGCACCAGAAGTTCTGTGGCACCGGTTTCCAACCGGTGCATATCAGATACCCGAGTGCCATGCTTACACGACCTGGCCGTTGGGGTCGGGTAAGCATGCCGAATCTCAAATGTCTTATTCACCCCACCGTCTCTTCCGGAGCCGAAATGGGGGATTCACGCTTCGCCAGAACCATGAGCCGCAGGCTCTCCTTCGCCAATTCCAGATCGCACAACCTCGCCTTGAGCCAGCCCTTCATCGTGTGGTCGTAGAGGCGCGCCTGGTTGGCCAGATGGAACTCGACGCGCGTCAACGATTGGCGGATGATCTCTCCGGTCAGTTGTGGAACGCCTTGTTCCGCCGCCTCGGCGTGTGCAAAAAAGAGGATCGCGTTTAGATCGTGAATGTGCTGGTGTACGGCGGCGACGATCGGCAGGCGTGTACCTACCAGCGTCCGTTGCCAGATACGGGATCGGAAGTAACGGAACAGAAGGGCCGTCGCCTCGTCAGCCATCGCCGGTTCGACTTCATGCGCCAGGACACGGTTGATCGATACGTTTCGCCCCAACAGGCGCGAGGCGTAGCCACCCGAGAGCGTGGCCAGTGACATCAGCTTCGGGATAAGCGTCAGGCGGCGGAAGAAACCCAGTCCGTCCACGGCATCCGGCGGTACCGTATCCGGATAGAGCGTCGCGGCGAACAGCAACCGGACCGGCATCGGTGCCGAAGACGGCTTGGCATACGACAGCACCTCAGGTGCCGCGTCGCCCACACTGCCCTGGCTTCGGGTGCCACGGGCAAGCTCCGCTTGCCCGTGCCCGCTGGTCGATCCCCCCCCAGCCTCACGTGCCTCGGCCAGCATCGAGCACAACGCCGCAAACGCCTCCCAGATATCCTTCGATTGCCCCTCTTCGAATAGTTCCATCGCCCGATCGAGCAACGCCGTGTATTCGGCTTGGGTTATTTTCTGGTGCAAGTCAAAAAACACTGACGCCTCGGGCCGCGCGGGTCGGTTCGACATCGCGACCACTGTGGCGATTTCATCGACTTGCTCTTCCAGTGGTTGTCCCGCGTTCTCCTGAACGGAAGAGCACCCGAAGTTGACGGAGACTCGATCCTCCACCCAGTTTCGCGCGGAGAGAAATGGAAACTGCCGGCACATGTTCGGCTTGGCTTCCGGACCGAGTTCCTTGTGGATGATGCATAGCCCGTCGGAATCGAGGAACAGGCATCGTGTCCCCTCTCCCTTGGCGAGTGGGTACAGCGGCTCCGGCCGATTGGTGTCCGGCTGCCCATGTCGGGGATTCCTTCCAGCTTTCGACTTGTGATAGAACCCTTTACCGGCGAGTTGGGGATAGGCGTTGAAGTCGTGCTCGTCCAGCGCTTGGGCCTTTGAGGCCTCGATCATCGTTCGCCAGGGCTGATCACAGCAGGCTGTGCAGCTCCCGCAGGAAAACCGCACGGCGTCATCCACTACCTGTAGTCGCATGAGAAGCCCCCCCAGTACATGGCCCATTGGTGATTCGTCATCCCTGATCAAAACATCGTGTGCATATTGAGGCCGGTCCAGAAAATCCATGCCTCCAAACCAGCGGAACCTGAGTTATGGGACCACAACACACCCCGCGAAACGATCCTGAGGGTCAAAACTAATCTAATACTAATTTCTTCAGAATTAGTAGTTGGAGATAGGATGAGGCGAAGATGGGCGGATCGAGGGGAAACGAGAACATGTCGGTTCCTGTTCGCTCACACACACCAACGCAGATTCGCGAGACCTACCACAGCCAGATCCGCCATACACACGCCATTGGCACCGGTTTCCGACCGGTTCAAATCTCAAGTGTTCATAATCAGCGACAAACCGACAATGTATATCCGTAAATTCGCCATCGACTCCAATCAGCCTGGCGTGGACTTACTTCCGATGGCCCGATATCATCCCGCGCATGATCGTGTTCGGGCACGCCCGAAGTTCTGCCTGTGGTTTAACTATAAGAGGAGCAAAACCATGAAGAGAGAATTGCGAACGTGGCTGTGTATGTCTGTCGCGCTGGTTCTGTTATGTGCCGCCGTGGCCGGTGCACAGGACTATCAGCGTGGCGAGAAGGTCGACAAGGCCAAGACCGACGACAAGGCAAAAAAGCCCGCCATGCCCGAGATGAACGAGGAGATGATGGCGTGGATGAAGGCAGCCACACCGAACGAAAACCACAAACGCCTGAATGGCATGATCGGACACTGGAAGGCTTCGTGCAAGATATGGGAGAACGGCGCCGACGAACCCATGATGTCCTCAGGCAAGTGCGAGAACTCCTGGATCCTCCAGAAGCATTTCGTCATGACCCGGTACGAAGGGGACTTCATGGGAATGACGTTCGAGGGTGTCGGCATTTTCGGCTACGACAATATCAACAAACGGTACTTCTCAAGCTGGATCGACTCCATGTCTACCGGCATGATGATGGAACACGGTACGTTCGACGAGGCATCCAACACATTCACCTACACCGGTGAATTCAAATCCCCCACCGGCAAGGATATGAAATCCAGATCGGTGACCAAGATCGTCAACGACGACAAGCACATTTTAGCGATGTACCACGGCGAGGATGCCAAGAACCTGAAGAAGATCATGGAGATCGTCTACGAGCGAGACAGCGCCGCGAAGAAGACCGTCTCGGCCGTGAAGAAAGTAAAGATGGTTGAGGCCGCCTGCGGCTCCTGCATCTTCAAGATGCCCGGTGTACGCGGCTGTAAGCTCGCGATCAAGCTCGATGGCAAGCCTTACCTGGTGACCGGCTCGGATGTCAGCGCCCACAACGCGGGCCTCTGCGGCGGCGCCAAGATGGCGAAATGTACGGGCACAGTGAAGGGTGATCAGTTCGCCGCGGCGAGTTTTGAAATCGTCGAATGAGCTTCTGCGGTGGGTCCACTGCTTGAAGCAGTGGACCACTTGAGTGATCGAATGGCATGGCCGCGCTATGATTGGCCATGCCACACAGTCGCACTGCTTGAAGCAGTGGCACACGAGCATTGGGACAATATCATTCGGTGTTGACA
>CAYXGR010000431.1:0-3052 GCA_964464525.1 uncultured Planctomycetaceae bacterium | reverse complement strand
TCAATTAACCAGCATCGAAGCACTAAGGCGTTTGTAAAAACCGGGAAGTTATTGAATCTGTGATCCTTAAAACAGCCCTTTCTCCAATTCACTCTGAATCAGTACGGATGGACCAACCGGTCTTGAGTCCCAGTATGAACCAACCGAGAGCCAGGATTCCCGTTGCAAAAATCGTGTCGCCGATCACGCGAAGCCATCGAAGCGTACTCACGACATCCGATTGCAGAAACTCTGCGGACCGTGCGTACCACATCCCGTGCTCCACGCTCGCCCAGGTCTGCATGAGCCCGACAGGCAAAATGCTGATCAAGACCATCAACGCCAGCCCGATGTTGATTGACCAGAAGGAGAAGGCCAGAACCCGGGTACGCCAAACCTGACGCACAGCCATTCCCTTGAGACAAAAGAGCATGAGTCCAATCCCAAGCATGCCGTAAACACCAAACAGCGCGGTATGCGCATGTACCGCCGTCGTGTTCAGACCCTGCATGTAATAGAGTGCGATGGGAGGATTGATCAGGAACCCGAACAGACCGGCGCCGACCAGGTTCCAGAATGAAACAGCAATGAAGAAAAACATGGGCCACTTGTATGCGGAAACCCACGGACGGGCACGACTGAGGCGCAGTCCCTCGTACGCCTCGGTGCCGATGAGTACGAGTGGAACAACCTCAAGCGCACTGAATGTGGCACCGAGCGCCAAAATCGCCGTGGGTGTCCCGGTAAAGTAGAGGTGATGAAAGGTCCCGATGATACCCCCACTCAGGAAAATCGCCGTGGAGAACAGGGCGGCGGCAATCGCCGTGGACGTGCGCACCAAACCCATTCGTGTGAACAGAAATGCGATCACAACCGTGGCGAAAACCTCGAAGAACCCCTCGACCCACAGATGAACAACCCACCAACGCCAATACTCGGCGATGGCCAGGTTGGTCTGCCGCCCCCACATCAGTCCCGCACCGTAAAACAACGCGATGGCGGCGGATGCGATGAGAAAGAGCACCAGAAGACTACGATTCTCACCCGGTTTCCTGATGGCAGGCCACATGGCACGCACCATCAAGGCGAGCCAAAGGATCAGCCCGACGAGTAGAAAGATCTGCCAAAAACGACCGAGATCTACATACTCATAGCCTTGATGCCCAAACCAGAAGTTCTCCGCCAGGCCGAGGCGTTGCTGCACACCCAGCCATTCGCCAGCCATCGAGCCCACAACGATGACCAACAGGCAGAACCACAGGAAATGAACGCCGAGACGTTGAAACCGAGGTTCATGACCCGAGACCGCAGGCGCCATGAACAAACCCGTAGCCAACCATGCCGTGGCAATCCAGAAGATACCGAGCTGAGAGTGCCATGTCCGCGTCACGGCGTAGGGGATCCACTTGGCAAGCGGGATACCGTAAAACCCCGATCCCTCGACCCCGTAATGCGCCGTGATCGCGCCCATCGCGATCTGCACGACCATCAACGCCGTCACGATCCAGAAATACTTCAACGTCGCGGTCATGGAGGGCGTGGGGGACAGGTTCAACATCGGGTTCGTCTGTGGAATGGCGTGCGGAGCTTCCTCCTTCCCGCGGGCCACCGCGAAGTACCACGAAAGCGTCCCGATCCCCGCGAGCAGAACCACGAAACTCACCACCGACCAAACCACGATGGTGCCGGTCGGTCCATTGTCGATCAAATCCTCCGCCGGCCAGTTGTTCGTGTAGGTAATGTCCTTACCCGGCCGATTCGTCGAGCAAACCCATGAAGCCCAGAAAAAGAATGCGTTGAGTTTGTCTTGACGCTCCGGGGTCTTGATCGTATTCGGTGGGATGGCATAGGCATCGCGAAGTTCATCCAGCGCCTCAGAGTCTCCAAACAGTTTCGCATAGTGCGACCCCACTTCGCGGATCGCCTCCGCTCTCTCCGCGGAGACCTTTAAGTCACCCGTCTGCGAATCGTAGGTATTGACGCGCAGCTCAGTTTTCAGCCGCTGCCGAAGGGATGCCTGCACCTCTTCGGGCAATGATGCGTACTCACCACCCTGATCCAGATTCGCCCAATGCTCCAGGAGCCAGGTCGCCTCGCGATGTAACCAATCAGCCGACCAATCCGGAGCAACATACGACCCGTGACCCCAGATCGAACCCAACTCCTGCCCGCCCATCGATTGCCAGATGTTCTGCCCATCAGAAATATCCTGCCCGGTGAAGAGCACCTCAGAGTCTGCAGTGACGATCCGCTGAGGAATGGGGGGGGCCTGACGATAGAGCTCCCGGCCGAAGTATCCCAAAACCGTAAAGGACGCGATGACCACCGTTCCCAACGCCAACCACAGCCGTTTCGTACGCATCTATGAGGCTCCCTATCTTAAATTAATCATTTGGGTCCAAATATCCTCTTGACTCCCGGAACATAACTCGCTTAATTAGGATGTCAAGACCCAAATAGTCAATTATGGAGCTTACCAATGATTTCGCCCACCGCCGAGTACGCCCTCAGGGCCGTGGTCGCCATTGCTCAATGCGGTGAGAAGGCAGTGGTCACCCCGACGATCGCCGAGATCACCAAGGTACCGCCCGGCTATTTGTCCAAGATCCTCCAGACACTGCGAAAGGCGGACCTGCTCGATTCCAAACGGGGGCTGGGAGGAGGGTTCACCCTGGCCAGACCGGCCGAGGACATCACGGTGCTTGAGGTCGTCAACGCCGTGGACCCGATCAATCGGATCCGCCGTTGCCCCTTAAAACTCGATGCACACGGGACGAATCTGTGCCCGCTGCACAAGCGACTGGACGACGCAATCGAGTGGGTGGAGCAGTCGTTCGCGTCCACAACAATCGCCGAGCTGCTCTCCGCTCCCGGTCAGAGCGCCCCACTCTGTCAGCCCGCCAAACCAATCAAACGTCCGAGGCCATCCAATAGAAAAACCTGATGAAAAGCAGTATTTGTAGGGTGGGCACCGCCCACCAATCGGCCTGGATACCCCGCCAATCGCCCCGGATCGCTCATGACCGGCTGGATACCACGCCAATCGCCCCGGATCGCTCATGACCGGCTGGAT
>CAYXGR010000430.1:0-3060 GCA_964464525.1 uncultured Planctomycetaceae bacterium | reverse complement strand
TGAATCAAATATCTTGTGAGAAATGCGGGTTTGATAGCCCGGCTGAAGCCGGCTCGTATTGTAGTGAGTGCTTGAGATCGCAGCAGAAAGATTGGAACGAGAAGAGATACTCGTTCCAGCGGTCCTTACGCACCCGGTCGTTGAGCACCGGCAAGCAGAGCTTGCCGGTGGCACCCTGCGTTTTTCATTCGCATCGAGATCGAGTAGAATCACTCGCTAATCCTGAGAGCGTGTTTGAATGAATGGCAGAATAGTCAGAGCCGCGACCGTGAGGGAGCGGATTTTGCAATCGAATGCGGACCGCTTCTTCACGGGCGCGGCTCTGATAAGGCCTCTCAAACACTCTCTCTGAAGCGAATCACCACACACGAGAGAAACTATGGATCTACAGGATTACAGTCTATCGGGCAGGCGCGCAATTGCCTGCGGCAGCACACAGGGGATCGGCCGAGCCTGCGCGATGCGATTCGCCCGGCTTGGGGCCGAGGTCACACTTGTCGCTCGAGAAGAAAAGGCCCTGGCGCGTGTGCGAGAGGAACTGCCGACGGATGATGGACAGACGCACCGTTTCGTCGTTGCGGACTTCACCGAACCCGACACGCTCAAGTCGAAGATCGAGGCCCACCTCCGGGAGACCGGTCCGGTTCACATCCTGTTGAACAACACCGGCGGGCCTCCGCACGGGCCGGTCGTCGAGACCGACCCGCAGGCGTTCGTCCGCGCGATTAGCATGCACGTGGTCTGCAACCAGATTCTCGTGCAGGCCGTTCTGCCGGGGATGAAGGCGGCGAGAAATGGGCGGATCATCAACATCATCTCGACTTCCGTCAAGGAGCCGATCCCAGGTCTGGGCGTCTCCAACACGACCCGCTGGGCCGTCGCCGCCTGGGCCAAAACGACGGCGGGCGAACTCGCTCCATTCGGCATCACGGTCAACAACCTCCTGCCGGGCTATACTAATACTGCCCGGCTCGGCTCGCTGATCGCGGCGAAGGCCAAGGCCGGGGATGTATCCGAAGAGCGGGTAAAGACGGACATGGTTGGTCGGATTCCGATGGGGCGACTTGCCAACCCGGACGAGATTGCAGCGGCGGCCGGCTTTCTGGCCTCCCCTGCGGCCTCATACATCACGGGGATCAACCTGCCAGTCGATGGCGGGCGGCTGGCGAGTCTATGAATCCGACAATGTATGTGTCCCTGTGCACGGTTTATGAAAATTCGATCAATCCCATCCCTATCCGCTCCCAAAAATTGACTTTGAACCCTTGACGAATAGGACGTCCAACGGGTCCAATAACAGGTGTACCAAATAAAAGAGATGGTCAGATGAATAGAAAGAATCCTCAGGTGGAGAGCGTGTGCCAGATCAGCATGCTGTCAGTGCTCTTGGGGTTTTGTTTTCTGTTTTCCCTCACCCGAATCGGATCAGCCGCACAACACGTCGTACCGACCCAGTTCCCCACGATCCAGGGGGCGATCAACGCCGCTACCGCTGGCGATGACGTGCTGGTCCTGCCGGGCGTCTACAACGAGTTGATCAACCTGCTGGGCAAAACGATCACCGTCCGCAGCGAACAGGGGCCGGCCGAGACCATCATTGACGGCACGGGATTGAGCGGCACCGTCGTGACCTGCAACACCGGCGAGGGGCTTACGACGATGATCCGAGGCTTCACAATCACCGGCGGCACGGGCACCGTCATTGGCCCGATCGTCGGCGGCGGCATGCTCATCGGCGCCGCAAGTCCGACGGTCGTCGACTGCGTCTTTCGGAACAACATCGCCCAACAGGGCGGGGGGATGTGGAACAACGCGAGCGGGGTGCGGATCGTCAACTGTGTATTCGAAAGTAACACCGGCTCATTCACCGGCGGCGCCATCTGGAGTTTTCAGAGCGATTTCACGATCACCAATTGCCTGTTCAACGCGAACGATGCGGTCTTCGCCGGCGGCGCGCTGCACAACGTAACCAGCAGCCCGACGATCACAAACTGCACGTTTTCCGCAAACTCGGGCGGCGGCGTCATCACCAGCGAAAACCTCAGCATTCCGATCCTGACGAACTCGATCATCTGGGGCAACTTCGCGGCTGCTCTGGACGGCGACGTCTTTTCGCATGTCGTCAACTACAGCGACATTCAAGGTACGTTTCCCGGCGTCGGCAACATCGCGGTCGATCCGCTCTACGTCAATGTGTTCGGGTCCGACGGCATTCCCGGTACCGGAGATGAAGACCTGCATCTCAACACGGGATCACCCTGCAACGATGCGGGCAACAACGACGCCGTGCCCGCCGACGGAGCGGATCTTGACGGAGATGGGGATAGCCTCGAGCCGACGCCGGTCGATCTCGACGGAAGCGGCCGGTTCACCGACGACCCGGCCAGCGTCGACAGCGGCAATGCCGGCATAGACGGCCCGCCGATTGTATCCATGGGCGCCTACGAGTTTCCGCAGGCGGTCTGCGGCCTTAGCGGTGATCTGAACCAGGACGGGCTGATCAATGGGGACGACATCGGTGGATATGTCCGGGCCAAGCTGGGCCAGCCATCGGAGCCGGGGGATGAGCCAACCTGCGCGGACTTCCAAACAGGATCGTTGGAAGGCGATACGGCAGCGTTTGTCGGCCTGCTCCTGCAATGATCGGCTGCTATAGTCCTTCGCCTCATTGCCGGCGGGAAAAATTGAGCGCTCCACGAAAATTGTCAGCATGATTTCGACTCTGATCTACCTCTGAAGCAGGCCAGGATCATTTGAGACTTGGCAAGATAGATGTCGCTGTATATTATCGGAGGCAGCAATAGTTTTACGAGGCATTGGATAAATGGCATCGGCGAACTGAACATTATTCGTACTCTATATATCCTTCCTTAAAAGTTATTTCATACCCACTCGCTCTTCGCCATTCACTCCTATCTGTCTCTGTGTGAGAACGCGCTTGCACCAGTGCGCAGCACTGGGCGTGTGCATGCGCTGAATCAGCGGAACGATGCGGACCGGGCGCTGTCGAGCGTTCGGACCGCCGTTCGGCGGCGGGGATGGTGCGCCTTTCACTCGACA
>CAYXGR010000429.1:0-3069 GCA_964464525.1 uncultured Planctomycetaceae bacterium | reverse complement strand
CGCGCCTTGGGGCTTGGGCATGCCACCCAGCCGGGACGTGTAAGCATGGCACCCGACCTATGGCAAGAAAGCGCGGTAACCGCTTCCTTACGGTCGCGGCTCTGACCTTACGGTCGCGGCTCTGATTGGGATTGCGGTTCTGATTATTCGGTACCGTCAAAGGCTTCCTCCTCAATGAGATCCACGTAGCGACGGGCGAGTTCGTCGTCGATCGCGGGCCGCGCGTAGGTCAGCGACAGGTTAATCTGATCGCCGAATTTACTGAAGGCCGGATTCCAGCCGGGTGGCGTCGGGAGCGGGCTGGCGCCCCACAGGTTGCTCACCTTCGCGCCGCAGAAATCGCGCAGGGGGCGGGAGATTTCCCCGTAATATGAATAACCGGAAGAGAGTGCCTCCAGCCCGAGCGGCAGGCGCATGAGCCACTGATAGACCGATGCCCGTGCGAACGAGGCCGCCCAGATCATCGCCCACTGCTTGAGCGGAGATTGGGTCTCCAGATAGGTGTTAAATTGGCGAAAAATGTCTTCGGCCAGCGCGGTTTTGTCCTCGACGATCTCGCGCCGTGCCCACAGCGTGGGAGACACGAGATAGTTCCCAGGGATAGGCCGTGGCACAGGGGCGGAACCGGACGCCACCAGATCGGCGATGTTCATGGGCATTGTTATCATATAGGCATCCGTATCCACGCCCCGATCGGAAAAGATACGATGCAGCGCCCTGAAGACGCTGGCGGCGAGGTAACGTGCGTAGATGCCCGGGCCGGGTGGTGTGGAGCGCTTCGCGTGTTCCCGAACGCGCTGAAAACTCTCGGCGTCCCAATGCCGGTGGATAAACCGTTGATCACGAAATGGCGGCGGCTTATTTTCAAAGAGGGTGTTTACATTGAACTTGCCGTGGCGGCGTTGCGTGGAAAAACTTTCGAGAAACAGGGAAAACTTTTTCATCATCGAAAAGCCCGCGAGTGGGTCGATGCATGCGTGATCGGGCCGCGGGCCGTCGGGCGAAAGGAGCGCGTTGTTCGGCGTGGCGTTTGCATCCCCCTCGCCGATTCGGGCGAGTTCGGCCAGAAGCCACATCGTCCCGCCGGCATCCATCAGTGGATGCGGCCAGCGAAGGCAGAAGACGGATTTCTTACCGGGCAAGGCGTAGTGTTCCAGTCGGATCTGCGGCCCCGATGTCAGGTTCCAGCCGGGCAGATAACGCTGCTGGCAGAGGGAAGTCATGCAGCCGCGCGCATTGTCAGCGGCCCGCAGATCTTCGAAGACATAGGCCTCTTTCGAGGCGATCCCGGCGGCGGCATCTCTCTCATCCGGTAATCGCCAATAGGGTCTGCCGGACAGGAGAGAGATTTTCAGTCGGGCCATCAGGACGGGATGCGCGAGAAACAGGCTCCGCAGAATCGATCGCATCCGATCCGGATCGATATGTCCGTCTATATCCATCATCATAAATGCGATATTGCCGCCTTCCGAACGGCGCTGCATCATGCGATGATGTGAATAGAAGAAGTAGTCGGACGGGTTCAGCGGGATGCGACGGGGCTCAGGCATGGCGTACGTTGTCTCGCTCTGGAGGGGACTTGTCTTCCGGGCAAGCCCTGTGTGATGAGAGGGTGTTTCAAGTCGATTCCGTCGAATCACGAATCTCGAAGATAGGGCCGACATACGCTTTTGAAAAGCCCCCATTCGCGGAACATCTCGAATTGTTCCCGGGACGGAAGCGGGTTTCAGGGTACGCCGGTTTTTTCTGAGAGAGATCATTGGTGTTCGAGGCGCCCGTCGGCTACACTCTGGCAGAGGCGTTCATGTGACACGTTCGGAGTGGAGTCGGTCATTTGACTATTGCGTTATGGATCATCACGGGTGTTTACGGTGCCGTCGTCCTGTTGTGGATTGCGGCATCCGTCTGGCTGCGCGGTTTCCACGGGGACGAGACGATGCGGATTCCACCCCGACCGGCCGACAAACCCAATCCGGGGGCGCCGTCGTTGATGGTATACATCGCCGCCCACAACGAAGGCGAGCGGATCACGGCCTGTCTGAAGCGCCTGATGAGCCAGAATTATGGCAATCTTCACATCACCGTCGTCAACGATCGAAGCGACGACGAGACGGCCGAGTGCGTGACGGCCTTGATGAAAGAAGAACCTCGGATCGATTTGATCACGATTGATCTGCTTCCAAAAGGCTGGATCGGCAAGACCCACGCCCTGGCCCGGGCGTGTACGGGCGCGACGTCGGATTATCTGCTGTTTGTTGATTGCGACTGCCGACTCGTCCCCGGCGCGGTCACCGGCGTCATGAACAAGGTGCGCGAGGAGAACCTCGAATTTCTGTCGCTGTGGCCCCGGCTCGATCTGGCCAGCCCCGCCGAGCGACTGCTCACCCCGGCGATCAGTTGGCTGCTCGGTTTATGGACCATTCTCGGATCCAAGGGCGCCGCTGACGGGTCACAGGTCGTCCTCGGCAACGGTCAGTTCATGCTCTTCTCACGCAGCGCCTACGAACGGATCGGCGGTCATGCCGCGGTCCGTGCGGAACTGGCCGAGGACATCGTCATGGCCCGCAAGGTCGAGGAGCAGGGCCTCAAGCGCTGGGCCGGCTGGGGTAAGGGGCTCTACAGCAGCACGCGTTCCAACGATTTCCGAACCGCGGTCAATTCCACTACGCGTGTCGTCATCGGGAGCCTGAAAACGCCGTGGCGCGTATTTGCGAGTGCCCACCTGGTTTCCGGCGGCCTGACGACGCCTGTTTATCTTGGTATTCCGGCGCTGATCTGGGCCTTGCTGCGGCCCGACACGCTCGCGCTCTGGCTCATCGCGGCCCTGGCGGCTACGCATGTCCTTGCGATGCGATCGATCCTCCGTCGGGTGTTCACCGTCACATTCGAAAAGGTGCCCTCTCTTTTCAGTTTTCTGGCGGGCGGAGTTATTGCTACGTTTGTCATGATACGGGCCTATTGGGTGGTGACGGGGCGGGGTCGCGTCCAATGGGGCAAGACGTCCTACCGTGTGCGCGGCTCGCAAATCGTGGACGCCCTGCCGGAGGTCGTTGCCAGTAACCAGTAACC
>CAYXGR010000428.1:0-3077 GCA_964464525.1 uncultured Planctomycetaceae bacterium | reverse complement strand
CACAGTGCGCATTCAATCCGAGCCCCGAGCGCAAGCGAGCGGGGCCGATGGTCAATGGCCTCCTCCAGGAAGAACCCCGCATTTACGGCGCGGAGATCAGAAGATCGACAAAGGTCTGTATGTCGCCGCCATCAGCAAACCCGTCGCAGTTCAGATCGGCGGCAAACACCTGCCCCGGGTTTAATCCCAACAGGATATTCACGAAACCCGAAAGATCAGCCAGCGACAACACTGCATCGCCATTCGTGTCCCCGGCAATCACGCTCAGGCTCCACGATCGAGTCCCATTCCCCGCCGCATTCGTCGCCCGAATCGCAACGGGATAAGGCGCAGCCGAAAGCACCGGCGCCGGCCAGGTGACGATGCCGGTAGCGAAGTCGATCGTCATCCCCGGCGGCCCGATGTCGAGCGACCAGTTCAGGATCGGGTTCATACACGTCGGGTTGACGATCACCGGCGTCGGCCCGACATAACCGCCCGCACAAGGCGAGATCGTCGCGTCGGGGACAAACACGATTTGCGGGGCCGCGGGGCTGACGCCGATGAGCATCGACTGCGTCGCCGTACCCGCTGCGTTGGTCGCACGCAGAAAGACCTGATACTGGAAGGGCGAGGGGATCGGGTTCGGCCAGATGAGGATGCCCGTGACAGCGTTAATAATCATGCCGGGCTGGGGATTGTCCAGGCTCCACGTGATCGGCCCCATGTTCAGGGGGTGTGTGACCGTCGGCAGCGGGCCGATGAACCCCTGACCGCAGGTAGCCGTCTCCTGCAGGATGTTGTTGATAGCAGGCGGAAGCTGATCGACGACAAGCGGTTCGCAATAGAGGACCGCATTGTTGTCCTCGAAATCCTCGGGGATCGCGTTCAAATCGTCGAAGATGCTGCCCAGGTAATAGGTGCCCGCGGCGAGGTCTGCAGGCATGTCGATGTCCACATCGAAGTCGATCGCGTCCTCAAAGGCAAGATCCCACGTGAGCGAGCCGAGCAACGTGTCGGTCGTCGCAATGATCGGATCGGTCGAGAGATAGAACCCCTGCCGCACGAAAATTTCGCTGGTGGATCCGAAGTTTTCGATCACCGATCGGGCAGTGACGATGTCGCCGGGGAGCACCGTCGTCGGCGTAAAGAAAACCGGGATAGATTTACCAATGATGCTGCTGCTCGTGTAGCTCGCATGGGCCAGGTCGATCACGGGTTGGCCCGACGGACCGGAGGGGGGGTAGAGAAATCGAAGCCCGCTCCGATCGTCGGTATGCAACTCGATGATGTTCTCCTGCCCGACGGGTCCGCCATCGGGGTAGCGCGGGTTCATGGTGCCGATGAACCACGGCGTGCCGGGCGGTTCATTGCCGACCGGATCGTGGCCCAGCCCGAGGGCGTGGCCGAGTTCGTGCGCAGCGATCAGGAGAAACGAGAAGCCGTTCGTGGGCGTGGGGTTCGTGATGATCTGGCAGTCGGGATTCGGGTCGAAGGTGTAGCCGGCACCCTCGGGAAAATCGCTGAACTCGATGTCCATGTCGAACCAGACCGGCCCGTTGTTGACCAGCGTCGTCACGGCCAGCACACCGGGATCGAGCGAGGCGGCGGGCACGGCGATCGTGTCGTTGAAGCCGTCGCCGTGGTCGATGGGAAAGTCCTGGGTGGGCCGGATGAAGAAATATTCAAAATTGGCGGCGGGTACGATGTTCCAAAGCCCCATCCCGGCGAGAATGTGGGTGTCCGGATCGCTGCCCGGTGGAAAGGTCGACGGCGAGAGGTAGCGCGTACTCTGATTGCCGGACCAGACGACATTGACGCCGCCGGACTGAAACCAGGTGAAGCCGGCGGCGTGGCGATCGGCCGTCCAGGATAAACCGATCGTAATGGCGAGCATCAGTACAAGGCGGCGACGATTCATTTTCGCCCCCCAACGGTTGTCTTCTGACGATCGGCGGATCGAGAATCCGCCGCCTGCCGGGGCCGCAAAGTTTCACGGAATGGCGTAGTTGAAGGCGTGGTTGGGGGATTCAGTTTCGAAGCAGCCCTTTCGCGTTTGGCGGATCGAGCCTGCCGCCACGCGGCCGATGCCTTGAGGCCAACGGGCGTCTTGGGTGTGACGATCCTCCGTCCCGCCGGGGCGGTCAACGCATGATCTCGACTGGCGTCCAAAATCGGTTGCAGGACCGCGAGAAAGTCTGTGATAGTGATCGCCTTCGAAGGACGGGCCTCGGGCGCTGCCATGCGAAGCCTCGCATGGTCTGAGCCGACGATATGCGGATGGGCGCTGCGGGCGCCGCCCGTGCCGACTCGCGCGAAGCCGTCGGTGTCGAATCCCAGGACCGGAGCGCCGCCATACTGATAGACTCGATCAACCCCGCCGGCATCGGTGACGATCTCAAAAGCGCCCTGTGCGAGTCCGACCGTCGGGAAGGTGCGATAGCCCGGCAGCAGGAAAAGGATCCGACGCTGGCCAGGTTGAAACGTCGGAGCGCAGCAAATGCGCATCGTTCGAACACCCACGGTCCCGCCGGGGACGATCAGCCGGAACGTCGAACCGGAATCGGCAAGCCGCCCCTTGAGAAATTGGACATGACTGAAGACTACTTCGGTTTCGATCAAAGAGGGCCCGGCCACAGGGTAGGAGCGGATCGAGGCGACTTCACCCTCGATAACCTGACCGGCATAGTCGGCGAGGGTTCGCAGGTTCATAGGCACGACGGTGGAGGCGGTCGCGTGATGAACGAATGCAAGAACGGCAGCCAGCGCGCAGAATCCCCGAAGAAAGTTGTGGCGTCGCCCAAGTGTCCGATCCTCCATGGTGATTCTCCGTGGCTCGTGGGAAAGGCTGAATGATGACCCATCTTGCGCGAGCGTGGTCGCCCCCTCAATCGTATTGGCGATGCACCGAAAAGGTCAATGAATTGATGCATTCGGCGAATCGACGAATGCAACGCACTCCGAACCGCCGAAAAAATCGACGATAGCAACCCATTCATCAACATGGGTCCCAATACTGATGAACCAGGGTCCATGGCAATATCCGCGGATTCCTTGCCGGCTTCAGCCGGACAGTTTTTCGTTTGCCATCGACTTCA
>CAYXGR010000427.1:0-3098 GCA_964464525.1 uncultured Planctomycetaceae bacterium | reverse complement strand
TGTGCTCTATTCCACCGTGACCGACTTGGCCAGGTTGCGCGGCTTGTCGACATCGCAGCCGCGAAGCACCGCCGCGTGATAGGCGAGTAGTTGCAGCGGAACGATCGCCACCATCGGTTGCAGCGGCTCCGGCACATGGGGCACATAGAAGACGTGCTCGGCGAGCGATGCGATCTCCTCGTCGCCCTCGGTCGCCACGGCGATGATCCGCCCCTTGCGTGCACGCACCTCCTCGATGTTGCTGATCACCTTGTCGTACTGCGACCCCTGCGTTGCGATGAAGACGACGGGCATATCCTTGGTGATCAGGGCGATCGGACCGTGTTTCATCTCGGCGGAGGGCATCCCCTCGGCATGAATGTACGAAATCTCCTTCAGCTTCAGCGCGCCTTCCAACGCCGTGGGATAGTTGTAACCCCGGCCGAGGTAGAGCCAATTTTCCGCGTCCTTGAACCGTTCGGCGACGGCTCGGATCGCGTCGTTCTGAGAGATAATGGCGCCGATTTTGTCGGGCAGGGTGCTCAGTTCGTCGAGGTAGGACTGTAGATCGGGCTGCGAGAGCCCGCGCCGCCGCCCCAGGTGCAGTGCGATCATGGTCAGCACGAGCACCTGGCCGATATAGGCCTTGGTGCTGGCGACGCCGATCTCAGGGCCGACATGCAAATAGACGCCCGCATCGGTTTCCCGGGCGATTGTTGACCCGACGGCGTTGACGATGCCGACCGTCAACGCCCCTTTTTCCCGGGCCTCGCACAGGGCCGCACGCGTGTCGGCCGTCTCGCCGGATTGGCTCATGGCCATCAGCACCGTCCCGTCGTCCATGATCGGGTTGCGATAGCGGAACTCGGACGCATATTCTACCTCGGTCGGAATCCGAGCCAGCTCCTCGAACAGATACTCGCCGACCAGACCGGCATGCCACGCCGTCCCACAGCCGGTGATGATGATCCGTTTGCAGCGGACCAGGTCCCGCGCGATATTCGCCAGCCCGCCGAGATAGACGCGCCCCTCCTGAACATTCACCCGACCGCGCATGCAGTCGTTCATCGAGTTGGGCTGCTCGAAGATCTCCTTGAGCATGAAGTGCTCATGGGAACCGAGTTCGATGTCCTCCAGGGTGATCTCCAGTTCCTTGACGTCTTTGGTGACCGGCATCGCGTCGAGCGTCGTCGTGCGGAAACCATCCTCCCAAACGGTCGCCATCTCGCCGTCGGAGAGGTAGATCACCTGCGTCGTGTGTTGGATGATCGCGGCGGCATCGGACGCGACGACGTATTCATCGTCGCCGACGCCGATGATCAGCGGGCTACCCTTGCGAGCGGCGATGATCCGACCCGGCTCCTCCGAGCAGATGACGGCGATGCCGTAGGTGCCGCGAACGTCCTTCAACGCGGTACGGACGGCGGCCTCGATGTCATCCTTGTAGAAATGGCCGATGAGCTGGACCAGCACCTCGGTGTCGGTATCACTCTGAAACTCGACGCCGCGATGCTGGAGATAGGTCCGCAGGGCCTGGTAGTTTTCGATGATACCGTTGTGGGCGAGGGCGATCCGGCCGGTCGCATCGACGTGCGGGTGGGCATTGTTGTCGTTGGGTTCGCCGTGTGTGGCCCAGCGAGTGTGCGACATGCCGCAGGTTCCGCGGATCTCGCGGGTGACGAGTTTCTTCTCCAGCACCGAGATACGACCGGCCGCCTTCTCCATCTGAAGCGTGCCGTCATGCTCCACGGCGATCCCCGCCGAGTCGTACCCCCGATACTCCAACCGCTTCAGACTCTCAACAAGAATGGGGGTCGCATCTCGAAAACCGGTATAGGCGACGATTCCGCACATAGGTTGGCTACTCCTGAGGCTTCTCTATTCCTGACAATCAATACGAGGCGCGAGGCCCTTTTATTGGGAGTTCGTCCTAGAGAGTTCGTCCAATTAACCGGGGAGCATCGGCGTCCCGCCGGTCGTTGTTGTTGTTGTTGCTGCTGCTGCTGCTGCTGTTTTAGTTGCTGCTGTTGCTGCTGTTTTTATCGTTGCTGTTGTTACCGTTTTTTTGTTGTTGCCGTTGTCTCTCAAACCCGGGGAGCATCGGCATCCCGCCGGTTGCAAAGGGTCCATGACAGAATCGGCGCATTCCATACCGGCTTCAGCCGGACAGTTTTTTGTTTGCCACCGGCTTCAGCCGGTGGTGGTCGCCCTTTCCAATTCCCCTCAGCCGGCTTCAGCCGGGCTTTCAAAACTCGACCCAGCAAGACGGCGATGACCCGCCCAAACTGTCACGTTCTTGGTTGTAGACGCACAACACGACGGCGTCTAAAGATCACGAGGACTCACTCTCATGAGCACGAGGCGCCGTGCCCGATCGCTAGATCCCGTCCATCTATCGGACGATCACGTTTCCCGGACAACCATTCATTATGACGGATCGGCCCCGAAAATGGTACGGTGGAGGATGGAATCAGTTCGTCGGGGGTCCATGACAGTTTCCGCGGATTCTCTTGCCGGCTCCAGCCGGCAGTTTTTTTTGTTTGCCACCGACTTCAGTCGGTGGTGAACGCCATTCACAGCTCCCCTCAGCCGGCTTCAGCCGGGCTTGGACGTCTCAACCCCGACTCAGATGGGAATCCCGCCCCGCCTGAACAGTCATGGACCCGATTCTGGGCACTTGTCGGCCGAATGACCCAACTAAAACGTGCTGAGCCACTCCCTGAAGGAACAGGGAGCAAGCATATAGGGCAAAATGGCGGAAAAACCCGTAGGACGGGACGAGGAGTGAAATCGGCAGGATTGTCGCGATCCGCCCTCAAGGAGATAGACATGCAAATCACGATGACAACTCAAAGGATTCTCACTGATTGCCGCTTATTCCCCCTTAAAGTCAGTAATTGCCATCGGATTCTCACCGATTCCCACCGAAAAAACACCGTATTCTCACCGATTCTCACTTTTTCCCACTTATTCTCACATATTCTCAGTGGCATAAATCAACATAAATGCATATATGGCAAGCACTTAAATGATTTGATGCCCGATTGGCAGCCCAATTTCAATGGGCAGAACTATGATGAGCCACGGACTTCCAGTCCGTGCGGCCCCCATCACACCCA
>CAYXGR010000426.1:0-3099 GCA_964464525.1 uncultured Planctomycetaceae bacterium | reverse complement strand
TCGGTCGTCAAAAATCTCCTTGGCACCGCCGGATGGATCGTCGGTTTCGGCGTCTTCGGCCGGCTTCGATACTACTGGGTCCAACACGCGGTCAACTGGCGGCCGGAACCCCGCTACTGGCAGTATCTCATCCCCATCGCGGCCGTCCTGATTCTACTTCTCCTGATGCGCCACCGGACTCAACAACGCGACAAGGACATCTCCGCACGATGGATCCAACCGATATGGCTCGCCGGTCTTGCCGGAGGCATGATCGCCCTGTGTCAGCTTGGGCTCGAACCGCGAGGCCCCTGGTTGCTCTACGCATGGATGGCACTGCTGGTTTTCGTCGCCTGGCGGTTGGCGGGCGGGCTCCAGCTTCCGGCGATTTCCGGCAGAAGGTGCTGGATTCTCGTCATCTCCGCCACAATGGGAATGATCGCCCTTCATATCTCGATGCAACTCGAACTCTGGCGATCCCTCTCTTTCGGATATCGCGACATTGGACTCTTTACTCGGGCACTGCACAACGCGGCAGCCGGCCGCGGTCTCTGGGTCGACTCGCTCGATCGCTCCATCCTGGGCGAACACGCATTCCTCGCCCTGTGGATCCTCGTCCCCCTCTGCAAGCTCGGCGCCGATCCATTCCTACTGCTGGTAACACTCTCCGCCCTGTGCCTGAACGGCCCCGCGCTGCTCGTCAGCGCCTATGTGCGACGCCGGATGGATTCGAATCTCGCCGCCCTCCTCGCCGGCCTCGCCTGGCTTCTGTTCCCGGCCCACGGCTGCCTGGCCATCGCCCAGGGCTACGGGTTCCATATGGTCTATATGGCCACGCCCATCTTGATATCCGGACTCGCCCTCGGTGGCCTCGGCCGGTGGCGGTCCGCCGCCGCCTGCATGCTTCTCTGCCTGCTGATCCGTGAAGATCTCGCCCTCACCGTCGCCGCATGGGGCGCACTCGTGTTCCTGACGGAGCGACGCCGCGTGCTCGGCACGGGTGTCGCTGTCGTCGCGATTGCATATCTGATCCTCGCAGTCACCGTAATCGTGCCCCATTTCCGCGGCGAGGCCTATCCCCACATCGCCTCCCACTTTAACACGATCGCCGAGACGGGAACCCTGTCACCGCTGCTTCTCGCAAACCTGTCCTTTCTCTTGACCTTGATTCTCCCACTTGCCGGCCTGCCGTTTCGCCATGGACGATGGGCCTGCCTGGCCCTGCCCGCGCTGATCGAAGTGATGCTGATCTCGAACGTCGAGCTGCACAACATCTGTTTCCAATACGCCGCACCCACCGTGGCGATCCTCTTCTTCGCGGCCATCGAAGCATGGTACGGGATCGCTCTCAGAACCGCCGCCGCTCACGATACGCCGGATAGCACCCAATCGATCGAAATCAGTACGAACAGCCGTAAATCGTCACTACTGAGACGATCAATCCAACCCGGTATCTGCCTCTTGTCAGCGGCGCTTTTCGGTCATCTCTATCTGGGTGTAGGGCCGTTGTCGAACAACCCCGCCCGGCCGAGCTCACACCCGTTATTGCAAACCGAGATCGATCGAATCGACCAGCTCCGTTCGGTTCTACCAAAAAACGCACGCGTCACTGCGAGCTATCGCATCGCCGCCCACTTTCTGGACACCAATCGCCTTAGGATGGTGAGTAACCGGCAGCTCGGCGATGTGATCATCATTCACGATGCGGACAACATGGATGGCAGCAAACCACGGGGCGCGCTGACCCGAGCACTGCGATCAGGCACGTATCAACCCGTTTTCGCTAACCATCATCTCGTCATGCTGGTCCAAGACGATCAACCCACTCCCCTCGCGCACATACTGCTTCCCGAACAATGGCCCCGCGGCGTAGAGCCTCTTTCAATCAACATTGGAAACGGGATCGAGTTGATCGGCATCCGGCAGCGCCCTGTCGGTGGATCCATGCAATCCGATCCGCGCATACGATTGACGCTCGTGTGGCGTTGTACGGCGCCCATCGATGAGGACTATCGATTCGGCATCACACTCGGCTCGGGCGATTCTCGCTGGGGGCCGTTCTATTTCGCCCACGGAGCTTACCCGACAAACGTCTGGAAACCAGGACAACGATACCGTGATGACGTGGAACTTCGGGTGCGGAGGGAAGATCTGGACCGCTTGGGAGAAATCAATCCCGTCCTGTTGGAATAATTACTTGGGTGCCATGTTTACACGCCCCGGGCCTTTTCGGGGCGGGTAAGCATGCGAAATTCAGCAACACCATCGACCTGAAGGTAGGTCGAAGGCTATTGGATTTCGTGTCCCCTTGGGATAATCGCGTATCCACCTGCCAACCTACTAAAACGTATAGCCATATTGCAGATAGATGAAATCTGCGTCCTGGCTCGGCCCGGTCGCCTGGATGAAATTGTTATCCCAAAAGTGCGAGTAGCCGAACAGCATGGCCTGGTGAAGATCTATCTTATACTTGATCGTCAGATCGAGTTCGTTGCCGATGTCGTGACCAGCCCCGCCAAACATCGCCCGGCGCGTCGGCGCCCCTCCCGCGTTGTAAAGTGCGTCACGCTTCGAATCGTTCCAGAAGCTGTACCACGCCAGACGTGTGGTGATCTTCTTGTGGGGCTTGAATGTCAGATTAACATTGGTCGCCAGAATATTCTGCCGCGCCGTCGCGTCGATAAGGCCCAGATAGAAATGGCTGAAGGGGAACAACTGGTTAAACGTGTCGTGCGTATTGTCTCGAGGATTGTCGTCGCCGCTGGCGTAGTCGAAGCCCACCCCCACCCGAGGCTTCCACGGGCAATCGGAAAACTTGTAGCCCGCGTCGATCGTGCCCATCCAGGCATGGATCCTGTCCCCGGCGAAGCTGCCCCACTGGCCGGCCATTTCCCCCTCATAGTCAAACGGTCCGGTCTTGCCCCCGACACGACCGCCCAACGTGTAAACGGACAGATCACCCACGCGGCCGTTCGCGTTTCTTAAATCACCGGTATCCCGCAGGGCGAAGAAATACATATCGATGTAGTGATCGGGGATGGCCTTGTAGGTCGTGTAGAGCCCGTAGAAATGCTGCTCCTCACGGTACTGATCCGGCTTGCGATCAAACCCCTCCATGAC
>CAYXGR010000425.1:0-3103 GCA_964464525.1 uncultured Planctomycetaceae bacterium | reverse complement strand
GCCGGGTGCCATGCTTACACGCCCCGGGCCTTATCGGGGCGGGTAAGCATGCCGAGTCCGCGATACCCAATCCCTATCACTTCAACATCAATGTATGCGTCGTTGTTGTAGTCGTTGTAGTCGTTGTAGTTGCTGTTGTTGTTTCTGTTTTTATTTTGACGTTTTGACTTTTTGACTTTTTGACGTTTTGACGTTTGATCGTTCCCCATTCCCTCATCCCCCGCCGGGCGACTCCGAGGATTCTGTTCCAGCGGATTTCCCCGCATCGCCGCCGCCCGATGTTTTCGGCGCCGGTGTCACAGGTACGGCTGAAGGCGTTGGCATCGGCGTCACCGGCGTGGGAGTCACCGTCGTCGGCAATACGATATTCGGCGGCGGAGTCGTCGGCTTCAGCTTGATCGGCTGTCCCGTCCCCGACGGCGTGGGGGACTGGCTGAGGTCAATCGGCGGAGCGGCTTCATCCGCCGCGTCCACGTCTTCGTCCTCCTTCTGGGCGGTGCTGATCTTCGTCGGTTCGAAGATAAAGTTCCCCGCGATGTTGAGCAGCAGAAACACCGTGACCAACCCGACCGTCACCCAGGTAAGAAAGTCTCCCGTCTTGGTGCCAAAGGCCGAGTGGCCGCCAACGCCCCCGAACGCGCCTGACAGCCCGGCCCCGCGATTCTTCTGCAACAGGATCAGGCCGATCAGCAGCAACGCGATGGTCACCAGCGCGATGCTCAGAAAAACGCCCATAGTCGTCATGCCTAGCACGCTCGTTGAACTCAGGTTCAGTATGTCATTCATAGCAAGCATAGTGGGTTCCTCATAGGGCCGGGGCTGTCAACCACACGACCGGATGCCGCCCTCGATCAGGGAGACAAAATCCTCCGCCTTCAAACTCGCGCCGCCAACCAGCGCGCCATCCACGTCCGGGCACGACAACAGGGCAACCACGTTGTCCGGTTTCACGCTGCCCCCGTATTGTATTCGAATGCCCTCTCCCGCGTCCGGTCCATATCGATCGCACAACTGATTTCTAATATGGGCATGGGCGTCCTGAGCCTGCGCGGGTGTCGCGGTTCGACCGGTCCCGATCGCCCAGACCGGTTCGTAGGCGAGAACCAGCGAGGCCGGCGACGTATCAACCCCCGCAAGGCTCCCCTGAATCTGCCGCGTCAACACCGAATTCGTCTCGCCCTGATCGCGCTCCTCCAGCGTCTCGCCAACGCAGACGATCGGCGTCAACCCCGCCGCCTGTGCCGATCGGCACTTCGCGGCGATCAGTTCGTCCGACTCGCCCAGCACATGTCCATCTGGATCCTTCGGGCCGATCGTGTGCCGCCGCTCGCTGTGGCCGAGGATGACGTACTTACATCCCGTCTCGGCCACCATCGCCGCCGAGACCTCGCCGGTAAAGGCCCCCTGCGATTCGTGCCAGCAGTTCTGGGCGCCCAGTTCGATCGGCGAATCGGCCACCGCCTTGGCCATCGGGAACAGATAGATCGACGGCGGGCAGACGGCGATGTCAATCGGCGGTCGCCCGCCGATCTTGGCTCGCACCTCAGCCAGCAGCGCCCGCGCCGACGCCAGATCCAGATTCATCTTCCAATTGCCCGCAATAAAAGGTCGTCGCATACCTGATGTTTCCTCCGGGTGCCATGCTTACACGCCCCGGGCCTTATCGGGGCGGGTAAGCATGCCCAGCCACGTAGCGTGGGTCATCAGACCCACGTCCTGACATCGTGTGCATCTCAACAGTTTCAACAGATGGGTCCAATGACCCATCCTACACCGCCACCACCTCCGTCGATTCCTCCGGGTGCCACGGGCAAGCTCTGCTTGCCCGTGCCAATCGACCACGTAGCGTAGATCATCAGACCCACGTATTGAAAGTACGATCAATTCAACAGATGGGTCCAATGACCCATCCTACGCCGCCACCACCTCCGTCGATTTCGGATAAGAGCCCAGCACCCGCAGCGTCCGACAGTGCGTCCCCGCCTCGTCAATCGCCCCGGCCAGCGCCGCATCCTCGGAATGCCCGTCGATATCCACGAAAAAATTGTACTCCACGTCCGACTTGGCGCTCGGCCGCGAGGTGATCATCGTCATGTTGATGCCCATCCGCTGAAAAACCAGCAGCACCTCGGCCAGCGCCCCGGCCTTGTGGGCCGTCACAAACATCAGGCTCGTCCGATCGTCGCCCGTCGGCCTGGCCGCATCCTTCCCCAGCACGAAGAACCGCGTCGCGTTCTTCGGATTATCCTCGATGTTCGCCGCCAGAATCGTCAGACCATATTTCCGTGCCGCCATCGAACTGCCGATCGCCGCGATCTTCTCACCGCGCGCCGCCTCCGCCGCCGCCTGGCTCGTGCTCGGCGAGGCGACCACTTTACCGGCGAAGCCCGTCTCCGTCAGCCAGTCCTGGCACTGCCTGAAGGCCTCGGGCTTCGAGTGCACCGCCACAATCTCGTCCATCGGGCAGCGGGCCATCAGGTTCAGGTGGATCGCCCGACGGATCTCATTACAGACCCGCACCTCGTGCCGCACAAAGGCATCCAGCGTATCCAGCACCACACCGCCAATCGAATTGTTCTCGACCGGCACCACGCCGTAGTCGATATGGCCGCGCTCGATCGCATCGAAGACGCCGCGGATATGCTCCAGCGGCTCGTACTCCACCGACGCCCCGAACTTACCCATCGCCGCCTCGTGCGTGAAGGTGCCCTCCGGTCCGAGGTAGCCCACACGCGGCGGTCGCTCCAACGCGAACGATGCCGACATCAGCTCCCGGTAGATCGCGTGCAGCGAGTTACCGGACAGCGGTCCGCCGGACAATTTCGTGATCCGGTCCAGAACCGCACGTTCCCGATCGGGAGCGAAGACGGCCGCACCCATCTGCATTTTGTGGCGGCCGATGCCGACGGCGGCCTCGGCGCGCTGATTGAGCAGGGCGACGATCCGCTCGTCGAGTGTGTCGATCTCGTTTCTCAGCTCATCCAGAGATGCCATAGGCACCCATCGCCGCCGCAGGGGTTCACCGAAGTCGAATCCCTCAGTAGACTGGACAGGTTCCGATCTGTCAAGAACGTGTGATTCGCAGGGTGGCACTGTCAAGTCG
>CAYXGR010000424.1:0-3107 GCA_964464525.1 uncultured Planctomycetaceae bacterium | reverse complement strand
ATGCCACCGGACTTCACTCACACTTAGAGGCTTTATTGTGCCAGGGCGGCATCGTCGGGGATGAGGTCCAGCTCGACCAGGGCGCTGAAGGCGGCCTTTTGTTCGGCTTCCTTCTTGCTCGGGCCCCAGGCGCTGGAAAAACGACGACCGTTGATGCGGACGGCGACCTCGAAGCACTTGGAATGGTCCGGGCCTTTTTCATCGAGCAATTCATAGGCGGGGGTCGAGGCGAGCTCCTTCTGGGCGTGTTGCTGGAGCTGCGACTTGAAGTTCTGCTGGTGCTCGCTGGCGGCGGCCTGGTCGATGAAGGGGATGACGTGTTTGAGAATGAAGTCGCGGGTGATTTCCAGACCCGCATCGATCATCAGGGCGGCGATGAGCGACTCGAACACGGCCGCCAGAACCGATGTCGGCAGCTTGGCACGCGAAGAGATGCCATTGCCGAGAAACAGGCAATCGGCCAAACCCAGCCCATCGGATATTTCGGCACAGGTTTTTCCGGAGACGACCGTCGACTTGATCTTGGTCAGCCCCCCTTCGAGATCGTCGGGAAAATGATCGTACAAATATTGGCAGACGACCATGCCCAATACGGCATCGCCCAAAAACTCAAGTCGCTCGTTGCTGTCGAGGCGGTTACTCGCGATCGAGGCATGGGTCAGGGCGGAGGCAAGGAGGGCGGGATCCTTGAACTGATACCCGATTGCCCTCTGGCAACTTTCGAGCGCTTCTTCGCGCATAGAGGAAACCTGATCCTGATCATTCGGGATCGGGCGGATGGCGAAAGCCGCTCGGCGAACCTTCTGGGGAGCGGTCTTCGGCATAGGCCCGGCTGAATAGGCTGTCCCAGCGATTCGGGACTGTTAATGCACCCTTCAGTAGTTTTCACTATACTATCGGGCGGGACACTTGTCAACTCCAGTTGATTGTAGAGATGCGAATGACAACGGACACAGAAATCACGAACATACGCCGGTTGCCCCGATTGACGGAGGCCATTCCCCCTGTTCACGCGGCGATCAAGCGACGCTATGAGGACTTCCGCGTCGAGGAAATCCCCGCGTATGGCCCCTGTGGCGAGGGCGACCATTGCCTCTTCACCATCGAGAAACGCGGTCTTGCGTCGATGCGGGCCGTTCAGGATATCGCCAGAGGGCTTGGCGTTCCGGCCAAGGCGATCGGACTCGCCGGTCTGAAAGACGCCCGCGCCGTGGCCGTTCAGCAACTCAGTGTCGAGCACATCGACCCGAAGCGGATCGAGGCCCTGAACATCCCGCGCATCCGCGTGCTCTCCGTCGGGCGTCATCGAAACAAGCTGAAGATCGGCCACCTCAGGGGCAACCGATTTCGAATACGCATGCGTGAAGTCGAGCCCGGTCGAATGGAGGATATCCGCCGCATTTGCGCGGTTCTGCTCGAACGAGGCGTCCCGAATTATTTCGGCCCTCAGCGGTTCGGAACCCGTGGCGACACGGGTCTGCTTGGAAAAGGGGTTCTGAACAACAACGCCGTCAGAGTCGTGGATGGGATGCTCGGTCAGGCGAGTGAGTATGACACGGGCGACGTCCTGAAGGCACGGAGGCTGTACGATTCGGGTCAATTCGCGAAATCAGCGCGGGCCTGGCCCTGGCTGTTTCGCGATCATGCGGCAATCTGCCGCGTCATGGACCGGACGGGGGGTAAGCATCGGCGGGCCTATCACGCAATCGACACGCGGGCGAAAAAGTTTTTCGTCAACGCCTATCAGTCGCACATGTTCAATCTTGTGCTCGCGCAGCGTTTGGATGAGATGGACCGAGTTCAGACAGGGGATCTGGCATACAAACACGAAAGCGGCGGGGTGTTTCGCGTTGAAGATGTCGATGTGGAGCAACCCCGCGCTTCGGCATTCGAAATCTCCCCGACCGGACCGATCTTCGGCTTCAAGATGACCGAGGCGAGCGGCGAGCCGGGCACGCTGGAACGCTCCGTCCTGGAGGAGGAAGATGTCCGGCTTGAGGATTTTCGCGGTCTGAAACGGATGAAACTACATGGCTCACGTCGCCCCCTGCGGTTTCGGATCGATTCGCTCGATATCGAGGACGGCACCGATGAGTACGGAACGTTTGTGGAATTGCGATTCACACTCCCATCGGGCTGCTACGCGACGATGATCATGAGCGAGATCTGCAAGGATTCGCTCGAAGACGGGCTGGCGGGGGGAGAGGAATAGCGAATTACGAATAGCGAATAGCGAATAGCGAAAAGGGTGAGTCGCGATCGATTGGAGCCTCGATATTCAGGGAGCGGCGGGGTGGCATGCCCGAGCGCCAGCGCGAGCATGGCGTGTATCCTCTCCCCACACAATCACCGCGCAATGCGATAAACACAACGTCGGTCGCCTGAAACGATGTGCTCCGTGCGTTCTACGCGCACGCCCTCTCCCAGAACGGCCTCGAACAGCGATAGCTCCGCCTCGCAGAGCCCCTGACACCCCTGAGCGGCGGCGCAGATCGGGCAGTGATTCTCGATCAGCAACAGATCCCCATTGCCGGCGCGACGCCATTCGGCCATGTAACCCTCCTCGCGGCGGAGGGCGGCGAGCGCCGCGACACGCTTTTCCAGCAATTTGCCGGCCTTGGTCATCCGGAGACGATACGCGCGGATCTGCTGACTGCATCGGGCCTCGATCATCTTCGACAGGGCAGCCTCGCCGAGCGATTCCCGGACGGATTGAAGGATGCCGAGGGCCAGTTCGGCGTGGCTGTCGGGGAAGCGTTCCTGCCCGCAATCAGAAATATGCCAGAACCGTGCGGGGCGGCCGACCTTGCCCCGTTGATCCTCGTAACCGACGAGACCGTCCTCGAGCAGGGCGGCGAGGTGCTGGCGGACGGCCATGGGTGTGACGGCGAGGCGTTTGGCGAGCTGACCGGCGGTCTGCGGGCCCTTGGTCTTGAGATAGAACAGCAGTTTGTCCTGTGCCTTCGCGGCGGCGTGCGGCTTCATACCTGTATTGTAGAATCGACTCAATAATAAAGCAAGAATATGCTTGACTTATATAAAGAAAGCAGCTACTTTATATATAGGACGGCGGTCCGGGTGTTCGGCACTGCTTGAAGCAGTGGCAC
>CAYXGR010000423.1:0-3110 GCA_964464525.1 uncultured Planctomycetaceae bacterium | reverse complement strand
GTCGATGGAATGAAGACTGCACGATCGCTGTTAGTCGATACCTACCGCTCCCTTACGGTCGCGGCTCTGATCAATTGGTGAGAAATGCGCGCTAGGGAATTCGACTTAAAAATGAGATGAAGGCCTCGGGCGAGGCCTCGTCCGAAGGGTGGGCATGGGCGATGACGGCACCGCTGTCGGCGTCGATGATCAGGATCGTCGGAATCGAGCTGACTCTGTAACGATCGGCCAGCTCGGCGGTGCGCGAATCGGGCGGCCTGTCGCTGAGGTCGACGCGCATCGGCACGACGCGTTTCGCGACGGCCTCGGCGACGGAGTCGGATGAAAAGAGAGTCGCGTCCAGACCGAGGCAGGGCCCGCACCACGCGGCCCAGAAGTCCAACAGGATCGGAGTCTTTCGGGATTGTGCCAGTTCCACCGCCGTGGGGTAGTCGTCCATCCACGCGATCCCGGAAACGGCGCGGCGGGTGGTGAATCCATAAATCGCGAGCAGGGCAACCGCCAAGGCCACAAATAGGATTGAATGCTTCCGCCTCGGATGTTTAACAATCGCCTCGCCGGAATCCGCTACATCTGAATAATCATCCATGGTGTTGATTGATCCTCGTTGAACTTCCCCCGGGTATGCCGTTTCGTACAACCCTGTTTCGTACAACTACTATGGGCGGCGAAATAGTCCGATTAATTCGGACTGTACGAACGCGCCAGGATTCCGCCCCTTTCCGGCCCCACAAGTCAAAAACCATGGCCGACGCCGGCACAATCAAGGGGCTTGAATGATGCAGCTCGCCCTTAGAATGCAACTTTTCTTGGTTCGTACGACCACTTGGAGTATACTATCGACCGATGCTTCGTCGCACATCATGGGGTGGGTGGCACGGTCTGACGACGCAGTCGTTAGGCCGTGGGGCTTGCGAGTCTCCGCGGCTTGGCAGCGTCAGACCATGCCATTCAAGCCATCGATCGACCTGCGACAGTGCGAACGTGTCCGAAACGAATCTGGTCGATGGAGCCATTCGGTCCGAGAATCTTCCGAGGTTGAGACGATTTCCGAGTCAGGGACTCTCTTGTCGTTGCCGATCGTTAGATGTGTAGGAGGGTATTACTGTGGGATTGAGAATCGTCATCGTATCCGGCCTGTCCCTGTTGTGGATACAGACCGGGTTGTGGGTACAGACCGGCCATGCTCAGGAACCGACCGCTGCGTTTGAACCCTATGCCGTCGAAGTCAGCCCCCCGGCGGATGGCCGGACCGGGCCCGGCGACGTGCAGTCGATGCGATCCTGGCGCGATTGGCTCCAACGGGCGGGTTTTTCGGTCGATCGCTGCGGGGTGGATGTGGCTGGTCGGCGGATCATGCTGGACATCGAATCGGCCGATCAGATTCGGCGATTGGAGCGCGGTGGTTTCAACATTCTCAATCGGTTCGATCCGGTCCCGCTCGGGGGCCCCATGCGCGGCGCACCGCAGGCGGCCTATTTCGATCCGGCCGAGATCGAAGCGATGCTGGCCCAGATCGCGGCGGATCATCCGACGTTGACGCAGGTCTTCAGCATCGGCACAACGGTCCAGGGGCGCAACATCTGGGCGATTGAAATCTCCGATCAACCGGGGGTCGTCGAGGACGAGCCGGCCATTCAGTTCAACGGGCAGCACCACGCGCGGGAAGTCGCGACGTCTCATGTGGTGATGGATATCGTCAACTACCTGACGAGCAACTACGGCATCGATCCGAACGCGACCGCCTGGGTGAATCAATACAAGACCGTGTGCGTGCCGATGGTCAATCCCGACGGAGTGCAATACGTCTTCGACATCAACAGCCTATGGCGAAAGAATCGCCGGGGGAATGCGAACTGCCTCGCGGGCTGTGGCGGAGCCGGCGTCGATCTAAACCGAAACTATACCTATCTCTGGGGCCCGGGTTGTGGTTCGAGCGGTTGCTGTTCCAGCGACATCTTTCGAGGGGCTTCGGCCCTGTCCGAACAGGAATCGCTGGCCATGAACGGACTCCAGAACACCTACCATTTCGTGATGGCGACGTCGTATCATGCCTTCGGTCGGTTTATCGACTACCCCTATGCCTGTAGCAATGGCTCACCCGCGCAGCAGATGCCCGAACACGCCGTGATCGACGAGATGATGAACGCCATGGCCAACGCGATCACGGCGGTCGACGGCGTCGCCTACACCGCCTTCACACCGGTACCCTTCGGCGGCGTCAACGGTGACGATACAAGCTGGTACTACGCCCACAAGGGGGTCTATCCATTCATCGTCGAGGTGGGAAACTCCTTCGAGCCGTTGTTCACGGACGTGGCGGCGATCCTCAATCGCAATCGCGCCGGATGGCAATATCTATACAACCGTCTCGGACAAGCCCGCATCGACGTCCACGTCACCAACGGATGCCAGCCGATGACGGCGCAAATCACGCTGACCGACTATGTGTTCGACACTGGAGAGTTGCAACGGCTTACATCTCAGCCCTTCGGACGATGGACGTTCGTCGTGCCCCCCAGCGGCACCTATACGGTGCGCGTTACGCGCGGCGGGTTCATCACGCAGGATGTCCCGGTCCTGGTGGGCAATGCGCCCGTCTCCGTCAATATCGCCATGGTACGGACGAATCCGCCCTTGCTCGGCGACATGAACAGCGACTGCGTGGTCGATGGGTTGGACATCGATTCGTTCACGCAGGTGATGATAGACGGAAACGTGGCTAATCCCTTTCTGATATCGCGGGGCGATTTCGACGCGAACTGCATCGTGGACGAAAACGACGTGGCCCCATTCGTCGCCGCAGCCCTCGCCGGCAATACCTGTCCGTAGGATTGCAGCGGCATACCCAAGCGAAGCGCGGCAGGGTGGCACTGTCAAGGAACGATCCTCAAGGATCGTGCCTTGGCAGTGGCAAGCCGGCTCACACCCGACCACCAAATCCAACCTCCCCCCGGTGATACCCCGCGTCAACAGCATTTCCCGCTGAAGGCGGGCGTTTTCAGGGTACATGACAGTTTGGGCGGAGCAAACCGATCCCCTCTCGTCGGGAGCATTTGGATTGAGTGCTTATTCCCCACTTTTTATTTTGAAAAAGGACGTGTCAGCTA
>CAYXGR010000422.1:0-3111 GCA_964464525.1 uncultured Planctomycetaceae bacterium | reverse complement strand
CCCGGGTCGATGAACTGGGCGATTCCAATGGTTTCGATGCCGAGCTCGTCGATCGTCCCACCGATGATCATGCGAGCGACATTCGGCTCGCCGAACGGATCGGGATCATCGCGACTGTTCCGTATCTCGAGGTCGAAGTGTCCGTCGATGCCGTCCGTATCTCGATCGCCGTTAAGCGTATCAAGCCGAAGGCTGTCGAAGTTTTCCTGGAAGGCCGCCAAGATCGCATCGATCACCGCATCCTCATCATCCAGTGAGAGCCCCCAGGCGGGCAGGAAATCGGACAACGGAGAGAGCCTCGCGTTGCCGGAACCAAATCCAAAAATAGCATTGGCATTGATGTCGGCCCCGTCGAAATCGAGAAAGATGATCTGCTGCTCGTTCGGCTCGAGTTCAAACTCGGCGGAGGGCCGCCTGCTGCGAATCTGCAATCGATAGGAGCCGGCAGAGGAAAAATCAAAGGGAACCACCCGCAAGTGGTAATCTCCGTCGGCTGGGACGATAAAGGTCAGGGCCGAATCGGTATCGGCAACACCGCCGGGAAACGACGATCTCGGCGGAAAGAGAGACGTGCTGCCTCTATCATCATCGTTTTCAAAAATAAATGCGCCGGTTTCATCGAGAACCATGACGATGGGATCCATTGCCCCCTGGCCAAGACACGCCACACCCAGCACGTCCCCCTTTTTCGCCTTGATAAGAAACGTGTCCTGGTCAAAACCAGACGAGATCTCTCCGGTGACATCGATGTCGCGATCCTCGCCTGCTCCAGTCCCCAGAGGAAGCAACTGAGCATTCGCGATGCTGTCGTTGGGTTCGACCTCGGAGATCTCAGTGGAGCGGGAACCGCGGCTCGAATCGGCCGCCCGGCGCGGATGACTGGGATAGGCACACATGGGGGTGTCGCGACCAGGCCGGATGGGTGTGATGATCTTCGGCTTCGTAACCGACGGCCCACTGACTTGGGCGTAGGCCGGCACGACCATGCAACAGAGGATCGCCGTCGCCCAACAAAATCGCGTCATCGACCCAATCCTTGTTGGATGGGTAAAGACGGGGCGGCTTTCGGTTGGTAACGGAAACCTCGTGGTGCGGAATCCCCGGCTTCGCGGCGAAGGCGCCGCACTTCGGAAGGCAAATCGTGACATCGAATCGATTCCTCCGCGTTCCTTAGCAGTCAGGGGGGAACGCCCCCGACAGTTTCCCTTTTCCTGGCAGTGGCGGAAGTCGCAACCACTCACTGTGGCACCGGTTTTTAACCGGTGCAGCACAGGTTGGAAACCTGTGCCACATTTCCACCATAAACTGCTAGATAATGACATCATCCATCGTCGCAGCCCTCCGGCGTCAGCGTGCCCGAATCCTCGTCGGTGATCACGACTTCCTCGGTCTTGCCGACAACGAATTGCCGGGCCTTGCGGACATACTCCACAAAGCAACTCTTCCCGCTCGGCACCCGAACGGCCACGTCTCGAACACCCGCGGACACCGCGAAATCGCGCGACGCACCCGCGGGGATGGCCTCTCCGGCCAACATATCCGGCCCGGTCGTACCATCCTCCATAGCCAGCCTGACAGACCAGATGGGACGACCATCCGAAAGGGAGTTGGTGACCTGGAGCATGGCCCCTGATGTTGGAAAGAATGGATCTGGGCCACCCGGCGATTGTTCAATCAGGGCCCCCATGACCGACATCGTGATCTGAACGGCAATCACAACCTCGAAGACCCAGATAATCGCCGGGAGATTGGCGATGACCGCCTGCAGAGGCAGGAGGGAACTCAGCGTGTTCAGAATGGCCGACAGATCGCCGCTCGAGAATTGTGCGGATGGATCGGACTTCGGGTCCGCACCCCCGGAATCCGGAGGAGAGACACCGCCACCGTTCGTGCCGCCGTTCGTGGCATTGTCCATGGCCCGGACGAACTCGACCAGTTCCGCGTTGGCGGAAAGGAATGCATCGAGACCGGTCAATTCAGGATCAACCGGCCCGGTGTTCCAATGAGCGGGGCGAACCCAATGGAGACCGGTGGAGGTGCCCATGGCGATCACATGGCGAGCGGTGTCGAGCGAGATGTCGAGTTGCATATCGCCGGACACAAGCGACAAGCGCGTCACGGTCAGATCGCCCGAGACAAGCGTGTATTCGCCATTGAGCCCGAGGCCGAATCCGGGAAGTTCAAGCTCGAATTCCCGCGTGACGGGATCGACAGCGAGGGCGGTCGCCCCTTCGAACGGCGTGCCCGCCAAGGTCGCGGACAGGGCCGATCCGGGGGTCAACACAACCCGGTCAGAAAACCTGGACTTCAGATTGGGCGCCGGCAACCCCATGTTGCCGCACCCGATATGCAGGTTCAGGGTGAGACCGACACAGAGCAGTGCGGTTCCGACAAATTGAGAGTGACGGTGTCTATTGGTCATGATTTGACTCCTTTGCCTTGCTGGGAGCAACAATCGTGCCTTCCTCCCACTCCAAGGGCTCTGGAAGCGATGTCGAGAAAACGACCTGGATTGCTTCTCATCGAGAGAGTCATCATGATACCCAACCGCGTAGCAAATAAATACGGCGATCCCTGTTTTATTCAGTTACGTGTACCTTGGAAGCATGCCCTTTCCCTGCCACATTCGCGAGGAAACAGCCGGCATCAACAAGGGGCAATGCCCCAGATTTCCCAAATATGTTCCGCCCCCCCTGTAAATACAGACTCCACCCAGGCTTGGGGGGCTCCCCCAAGCGGCACAATCAGAGACTCGTTCCATATTCCCCGGCTCCGGCATGCACTCGATTAGCACCGTCCAAAGGCGGCAAAAATCGATTATCGGCCCCATCCGATGCCGATAACGTAACCGCCCAATCCCTGAAATGCAAGGAAAATCGCCAGAATATGGGACGATTTGCCACTATAGGAACTTCCAATCCACAGAAATGAGCATTAGATCAGTCAGCGACAGGCGTCGATCGCCGGGATCATAGCCCCCCGACGAGCCAGGACAACCAAATGGGTCCAAAGACAAACGTCACTTTTTTCGGGGCGAATCTCAACAGAACAGATCCGCACGAACAGGCCGAAATGTGAGCGAACAAGGAGAATTGTGTAAGATGGATCAAC
>CAYXGR010000421.1:0-3121 GCA_964464525.1 uncultured Planctomycetaceae bacterium | reverse complement strand
TATCGAACCTGGAGCACCGTGTCGAAGTCGTCCGCGCCGCGGCGGACGCGAAGTCGCACACCCTTGCGGATGGCCTCTTGGGTGAGCGCCTGCTTCAGTTCACGCGCTGTTCGGATTCGGCGGCCATTCGCCCGGACGACCACGTCGCCTTGACGAAGCCGGGCGTCGTAGGCGTCTCCGACCGGATCGATCCGGGTGATCAGTGCCCCGGTCTCAACATCCTCATCCAGCTTGAAGTGTCGCGCCAGTTTCGGAGAGACGGTCGTAGCGGAGAATCCCCACTCCTGGAACTGCGATCGATCGGCGGCTTCTTCCGACTTTCTGGAACCTCGCTCTCGGTTGTGACGGGTGCGTTCGTCGCCTTTGGACCTTCCGCGGCGATTCAATTCGCGGATCGAACCGCGTGTGCTGAATCCGCTGGGCTGGGCTGCCACCGTGACGGTCAATTGAATCTCCTGCTTCTCCCGCCAGACGGTCAAGTCTACATCCGTATTCGGGTCGGTCGCGGCGATGGCATGGGTCAGGTCTTCATTGGAACGCAGCATCCTGCCGTTGATGGCGCGGATGATGTCGTTGCGCTTCAGGCCGGCCTGTGCCGCCGGAGCGTCTTCCACGACCCCTCGGATCAAAACCCCGCCGGCTTCCTCCAGCCCATAGGCACTGGCGATTCGCGGATCGACCGGTTCGATCTGAACCCCCAGATAGCCCCGGACGATCCTGCTGCCCGACTTGAGCTTGGCGGCGATCCGGGCGATGGTGTTTGACGGTATGGCGAAGGCAACGCCCTGGTTGCCGCCGGACTCGGTCGCGATGGCGGTGTTGATGCCGATGATCTCGCCGCGCGTATTGATCAGCGGGCCGCCGGAGTTGCCCGGGTTGATCGGCGTATCGGTCTGCAGCCAGTTCTGGTAATCGATGTCGACATCGACGTTCGATCGGCCGATTGCGCTGATGATCCCGTGGGAGACGCTGTGGCCGAGGCGAAACGGGCTGCCGATCGCCAAGACGATATGGCCCACCTTCATCGCTTCCGAGTTGCCCAGCCGGGCCGGGTGCAGGCGATCGGCGTCGATCTTGATTACGGCGAGGTCGGTCATCGGATCGGTGCCGATGATCTGCGCGCGAAAGCGTCGGCCGTCGGCAAGGATCACCCGCACGGTCTCGGAATCCTCGACGACATGGTTGTTGGTCACGATGTAGCCATCGCGATCGATGATGATGCCGCTGCCGGTACCGGTGCTGGGTCGGGGTTGAAAATTCTCTTCGCCGAACATCTTCTGAAGTTCACGGTTGAAGGCCACGTTGTTGGAGATTGATTCGATATAGACAACCGACGGCTTTACAACCTCGGCAATAATGCCATAGGCATGAGAGATCGTCTCGAGGGCGGCGATCTCGGGGGAGTCGATGCCCTCCAGGTGTTCGAGGTCGGCCTGAAGCCGGCCGCGCTCGAAGGCATAGGCCACGTGAGACAGCAGGTCGAAGTGAACCGTGACGACGAGCGCGGAGAACGCGATCAGGAAGAGCGACATTCCCCGGTGGGTTCTGAACTGTTCACGCATGGCGATGTACCTCCAATGTTCGGTCTTCAGTGGACAGGCGACTCTGCTGTGGGGATGCGTTGGGCCGTGATCCGTCCACCCGGATTAGATCGGGCGAAATTTCGTATCAGGCCATATCGGCCCCATCACGCGGCACCGGATCATGGATTCCGACCCAGTGGAAGAGATGCCCGAATCATATTCGGACCCGCAATCCCACCTCGGCCCGCAATGGCGAAGCCGCATCCGCTCCCGTTTCCAGGATTATAGCCGTGTGAGCGGCAGGGCAAGTGAAACATTTCCCACGTCTGCGGCGGTATCGTGGCGCCAGGCGAGGATGGACTCGTTCAAACGCATCGATCCCATGGATTAACGGACTCGATGTGCGATTTATTCGCGCTCTCGCGTTTCAGGAGACGGCCTGTGAATTGGAGTCTGTGACAGAATCGGGGGTTGTCGATGACGGCATCAGCCGGGTTCTGAAGTTGCATCGCCCGTACAGGGCTGAGTGTTTGTGATCGCCATGACCCAGGGCGGCGCTATGCTCTGGGCTGACCTGTTTTGGCCCCTTTGGGGCGGAGAAAAAAATGGTGGGCAATGCCCCACCCGACTGACTGTCGCACCGGCTGGACGCCGATGCTCCCCAAGGGGACTACCGACTGTAGTACTCGACGATCAGGTTGTACTCGAGTTCGAAGGGGATCCGGCTGTCCTCCAGGGTGGGCATGCGGACGATGTTGGCCTCGAACTTTTCGTCGTCTCGGGCAAACCAATCCAGCGTCAGATGGAACTCGGCCGTCTCGCTGGTCTCCCGCACGAACTTGGCGCTTCGCTGCTTGACGGAGATCTTCTGGCCCGCGGCGACTCGATAGGAGGGCCGATCGACCGTATGGCCGTCGACGAGGAAATGACCATGGACGACCATCTGCCGCGCCTGCCAGATCGTCCGTGCCCAGCCCAGGCGGCGGATCACGTTGTCCATCCGCGTCTCCAGCAGTTCGTGCAAGACCATAGGCGTCGTGCGATTCGATCCGGCTGCCATCCGCATGTAGCGGCGTAGCTGGCCGTCGCGGACGTTGTAGTAGCGGGCGAGTTTCTGCTTTTCGGCGAGTTGCAGGCCGTACAGGCTCTTTCGCCGTCCGCGTCGAATGGTGTGCATCCCCGGCGGATTTTCGTTGCGCAGTCGCATGTGCTTGGGCGTCTCCGCAATCGGCACGCCGCTGCTTCTCGTCAGCCGAACCTTCGGCCCGCAGTAGTTACCCATCTTGAGGTTTTCTCCTGTTACGTTCGCCTAAAAGACCGTCGTTCGGCCGTCGAAAGACGCCTCCACGCAGGCCTGAGTCTGCCCGGATCGTCATCGGTGGAATCGATCGAGTCCCGCATTCTATGACTGATCCATCCACTACGCAAGGGGCATTTTCCTGGCAGAGTGTCCATGACAGGGCAATCCAGGCGGGACTTGTTCGTAGCGTCGAGTGAGATCCATCACAGGGGGGTTGGGTATGGCGGTCGGGTTTGAGTTGGTTCGCCACTGCCAAGGCACGATCCAAAAGGGATCGTGCCTTGACAGTGCCACCCCC
>CAYXGR010000420.1:0-3122 GCA_964464525.1 uncultured Planctomycetaceae bacterium | reverse complement strand
CCCAGCCTCTTACTCCGAGGACATTATTGGGAGTGCGACCGGCCGAATTAATCGGCCTGTCCGGCGATGGGAACCGCGTTATCAGCATTGAGAACGTACTTGATTCCCCCACCGACGATCGTATGCGTGACGCGACCGATCATCGACCAGCCTCCGTAGGGACAGTTTCGGCTTCGGGAATGAAACTTCGTTTCGTCCACGATCCACCGCATTTCCGGATCGATGATCGTGATGTCCGCGTCTGCCCCCACGGCAAGTGTTCCCCTGTCCAGACCCAGCACACGCGCGGGGGCGATGGTCATCTTCTCGATCAGGTGCATCCAATCAAGATGGCCGGGTTCGATGAGCGCCTTGGCATAGAGCGGAACGGCGACTTCCAGACCGATCAGGCCAAACGGTGCGGATTGAAAGTCGCACTCCTTATCCTCCGGCCCGTGCGGCGCATGATCGGTCACCAGGCAATCGATTGTTTCGTCAACAACACCGGCGATGCACGCATCCACATCCGCCCGCGTCCGCAACGGAGGATTCACCTTGTAGTTTGTGTCGTAGGTCTCGGCGCACTCCTCGGTCAACAACAGGTGATGCGGGCAGACCTCGGTCGTCACGGCGATGCCCCGTCGTTTGGCCTCGCGGATCAGTTCAACCGAACCTGCCGTCGAGACGTGCGCCACGTGATAACGCGATCCGGTCACCCGGGCGACCATCAGATCTCTCTGCACCATCACATCCTCCGCAATCGATGGGATGCCGGGCAGTCCAAGACGTGTCGCCGTGACGCCGGCATTCATGCAACCGCCGCCGGCGAGGTCCGGATCCTCGCAATGCTGGATGATGGGTTTGTCAAACATCGTCACGTATTGCATGGCGCGATACAGAACCAGGGGGTTTCCGACGCCGCTGCCGTCATCACTGAACCCGACGGCCCCCGCGCGGACCATCTGACCGATCTCTGCAAGCTCTTTGCCCTCGCGTTTCTTCGTGATCGCGCCGATCGGGTAGACCTGGCAGAGCCCGGCCCGAGCCGCTTGTCTGTAAACGAACTCGATCATCGCCTCGGTGTCGATCGCCGGATCGGTATTGGGCATACAAGCGATCGAAGTGAACCCGCCCGCGACCGCCGACGCGCAGCCCGAGGCAATCGTCTCCGCATCCTCGTTGCCCGGCTCGCGCAGGTGAACGTGCATGTCGATCAGGCCGGGGCAGACGATATTGCCACGTGCGTCAATGTCAATCGCTGAAGGAGTCAAGACCGCGTTCTCGTCCGCGCGGCCGATTGAGGCGATCTTACCGTCGACGACCGTCAGATCAGCAACCTCATCGACCCCACGCGAGGGATCGATTATCCGGCCATTTCTGATCACAAGTGTATCATTGCTGCTCATGGCTTTCCCGATTGCATGGGTGCCCCATCCTTTCTCAATAGAAAGGGTGGGGAATAGGCTCGCCCAAACTGTCATGCACACCTTCCCGACAGTCGGAGTAGCGATACGACTACGGCCGGCTAAGGGCTTTTCGAAACCAGGAAGTTATTAAATCTGTGTGCCTAACCCCCGTCCGCCGCTTGCTTACACAGAAACAAAACCGCCATCCGAACCGCCAGACCGTTGGTCACCTGCCGTAGAATCACGCTTTTCTGGCCGTCGGCGACGTCGCCGGACATCTCAACACCCCGGTTAATCGGCCCGGGATGCATGATCAAGACGTCGGGCTTGGCCCGCGCCATTCGTTCATTCGTCAGTCCGAATAGACGAGAGTATTCCTGAAGGCTGGGAAACACGTTCGATCCCAGACGTTCGTGCTGAATGCGAAGCATGTTGATCACATCGAAAGAGGCGATCTCGGCGTCGAAGTCGTGGCAGATGCGGGCGCCAAGCCGTTCGAACGATAGCGGCACCATCGTCGTCGGCCCCACAAATGTCACCTCGGCGCCCATCTTGAGTAGCCCGTGAAGGTTCGATCGGGCCACGCGCGAATTGCCCACGTCACCCACGATCGCAACCTTCAAGCCCTCGAGACGCCCCTTGGCCTTACGCATCGTGTAGATGTCGAGTAATCCCTGTGTCGGATGTTCATGTCGTCCATCCCCCGCGTTGATCACGCAGCATTGTACATTTTTCGCCACAAGATGCGTGGCGCCGGCCATTGAATGACGACAGACGATGATATCCACACCCATCGCCTCGATGTTGCGCGCCGTATCCCGAAGCGATTCACCCTTGCTCACCGAACTCGCCCGCGCGGTGAAGTCGATGATATCGGCGCTCAGACGCTGGGCCGCCAACGTGAAACTCGTGCGCGTTCGCGTGGAGTCCTCGAAGAACAGATTGACCACGACGCGGCCCCGCAGCGCAGGAACCTTCTTCACGCTTCGCGTCGAAACGTCCTCGAAGGCCTCCGCCGTCTCAAGGATCAGGGAAATCTCCGCGGCGTTCAACGATTCGAGCGTCAGCAGATTCCGATGGACCCACACCAGTGACTCTGAATCGGGACCGTGCGGAAGAGAGTCCAGAGGCGCATTACTATGTGCAGAGTCAATCGTCGGATCACCACTCATGTGTGGACCTCCACGCGATCAACCCCATGGGTTTCCCGAAGCATCACGGCGACATGGCGATCGTCGTCAGGTGTCCGCAGCCCCACGAAATCCGGCTGGATCGGCAATTCTCGACCACCCCGGTCCACCAAAACCGCCAGCCGAATCGCCTTCGGGCGTCCCAGATCGATGATGGCCGCCAATGCGGCACGAATCGACCGGCCGGAGTAGATCACATCATCCACCAGTATGAGGTAACGCCCTTCCACATCGAAGGGGATCTCGGTCGTTCGAACAACGGCGGAGGGGCCGATCTCGGCGAGATCGTCGCGATAAAGCGTGATATCCAGGGTGCCGAATGCGATGTCACTGTGTCCGCGAACGGTCATCAACTCGAGCATCCGGCGGGCCAATTCGTCACCGCGCCGACGGATACCGATAAATCCGAGCCGGCAGCCGGCGGGGATCGAGGCGGCGATTTCATTAACCAGGCGATCCAAAGCCAATTGGATGCCACTATCGTCGAGCAGAATGTTCATCGTTGGCACGAGAATAGCGGTCTCGGCGAGCATCGGCAAGAGATTCG
>CAYXGR010000419.1:0-3123 GCA_964464525.1 uncultured Planctomycetaceae bacterium | reverse complement strand
AGTAATGACTCACCAGAAAAATTGTCAATCATAGTAGGGTGGGCATCGCCCACCAATTGTTCTACTCCCCCCCCGATCGCGGAGACGCCTCTTTTTCAAACAGTGCATCAATTCGCTGAATTCCTGCAATAGACCGACTGGATAATAAAATATATCCACATGCCGACGCGCAGGGCGATGACTATCTATTCGTCAACGATGAATGATTCGGGCAGAGAAGTCGCCTGATATTGGATAAATCGCTCAATCATCCCGAAATTGGTGGATGTACAACAGCCGGTCTGTCCCGACTGAGTTGTCCTCGGAGTCCGGTACTGCCATGGAATCCACGCAAGCGGAGTATTCCCACGACGAATTGAGTGGGCTGAGTCGTCGTTCGTCGCTGGCGATTGTGTTCGGCGGGTTGGCGGCCCTGCTGACCGGCGCGTCAAGTCTGGTCATCGGGTTTTTGGGAAACGCGCTGAGGGTCAAATCCGTTCACCCCTGGATCCGTGTCGGCGCGGCTGAAGATCTCGACCCGGATACCTTCAAGCCCTATTCCCTCCGCGTCGAGCATCGGCACGCCTGGCTTCGGCAACGAAAACCCATCGCAGTCTATATCAAAGACCTCTATCCCGAGGATCCGATTGTCCTGCTCGCCACCTGTTCGCATCTGGGATGCTCGGTGAAGTGGATTCAGGAGAATGAAATCGGACAATTTCGATGCCCCTGCCACGGCGGCGTCTACGACTCGGAGGGAAACGTCCGGGCGGGGCCGCCCCCACGCCCCCTGACCCGCCTCGAAGTCAAGATCGATGACGAAATCTGTTATGTCCGTCTGCCGGCGAGCCAACGGGTGGACAGAGAGAAGCAGGAAAAATCAGCATGAACGCGTGGGCTGGAAAACTCCGCGCGTGGATCGCGCCGCGCTGGGACGGTCCGGAGTCGTTGCTCGCGTTCCTTCAAAAATCCCTGCCCCGAAACGTCTCCTGGCTTCACACCCTTGGAAGCCTCTTGCTGGTCTATATCCTGTTCCAGTCCCTGACCGGTGTCCTGATCGCCTTCTACTACAACCCCTCGCCGGACCAGGCCTACGACAGCCTGCGCTTTGTCCAGCGTGACCTGTTCCTCGGAAGTCTGCTGGTCCGGCTGCACCGCTTCGGCGCCGGCTTCATCATGGTGACGGCCTTTCTGCACTTCGTCCGCTCCTACTTTTTCGAAGCCTACAAATCACCCCGCGAGCTTCTCTGGATCACCGGCCTGGGGTTGGGTGTTCTGCTCTCGCTCTTCGCCTTCACGGGCCAGTTGCTCCCCTTCGATCAACGGGGCTACTGGGCCACGATTGTCGGAATTCAGATTGCATCGAGCGCGCCGTTCTTCGGCGATGCCATCCACGCCCTGCTGACCGGGGGGTATGGCGACATCGGCGCCACCACCCTCTCCCGTTTTTACATCCTGCATGTCTGTATCCTGCCGATGGCCTTGGCGGGACTGCTCGCACTGCACCTGAAAATCCTGCAAAGAACCGGCTCGGCCGGCCCGCTCAGCGGCGATCCGGGACCGACACATCCGTTCTATCCCCTCCAGGCCGCAAAGGATGTGCTCATCTCCGCGGCAGGCGCCCTGCTGTTGATACTCGTCGCCCTGTTCGTCACATCGGCCGAGTCCGGTCCGGCCAATCCGACGGCCGGCAATTTCGTTCCGCGTCCCGAATGGTACTTCCTCGCCCATTACGAGATACTCAAGTTCCTGCCCGGTCTCATCGGCGCCTTCGTATTGCCTACTGCCGTGGGCATGTTCCTGCTGCTGTTGCCCTTTCTGAATCGTGGACCCCGACGCCCGCTGCGACAACGCAGGTTCACCACAATCCTGGGCATCCTGGCGTGCCTGTCGATCGTCGGGCTAACCGCACAAGGCATCGTCACCGCCCCGGCGAGCCGCCAATCCGAATCGGACAACATGGCGATGAGTCCCATTGAGCGTGGAAAACACAATTTCCAAACGTTGAAATGCATCACCTGCCACCGGATCGCGGGTGAAGGGAAGACCAAAGGGCCGGACCTGACGCGGGTGGGCCGCCGCCTGCGACCGGACTACCTGCGAGATTGGATCCATGATCCACGCAATTTCGATCCATCCACCGAAATGCCCGCATTCGAGGGCACTGAAGATGAACTCGACGCCGTCGTCGAGTACTTGTTGACTCTACAATAGGAGGTTTTTATCGATGTTGAAGAAAATGATGTTTGGATTTGTGCTGGCGGGCCTGATCGCTATCCCATTGGCAGTGGGGCAGCCCATGCCCTCCGACGAGAAGGCGCAGTTTGGAGGCCCCGAGGATCTGGCGTTCGCCAAGAAGCTCTGGAAGGCGATCGACGGCTATCCATCCTGGAAGTTGCACTCCAAGGTCTATAAGGGAGCCAGTCCCCATGGCAAGTATGTTCAACTGTTTTCGACCTGGGTCAAGATAGAGGGAAAGAAATACCCGCTCATCATCAAGGACAACTTTGGCGGTCGCGGCGCCAAGATTAAGAAGATCAAGGCCGATCGGGAAGAATGGCTGAAGGCCGTGACTGTCATGCTCCAGCGTGAGAACGGATACGATTCTGAAAACGATAACTGGTTTTGGGTGAAGTTCAGCCCCAAGGGTGAAGTCATGAGCAATCCCAAGGGCATGAAACTCGCCGGTCGCGTTGCCAAGGGAATGCCGAAGGGTTGCATCGCCTGTCATTCCAATGCAGGAGGTGATGACTACCTCTATTCGAACGATGGCGAATAGACGGCTCGCCGCAAGATCGGTTGTTTGCCACGGGCAGGTTTCGGCTTGCTCGTGGCAACCACCTTGCGGGGCCCCGTTGCTTAGAAAAGTTCTACGGGGTGCCACCGGCAAGCACTGCTTGCCGATGCTGTGACTAAGGATCACAGATTGAATAACTTCCCGGTTTTTTAAGACACCCTGGTGCTACGATGCTGGTTAATTGATGGATGTAGTCGGCGGCGTTTTACTCGATCGTTGGCTGGGGGTGAACAGCCGGTTGTAACGCCCTTTCAGGGCTGGGTGGATTCTGGGCTTGCTGACCCAGGGCGACGCAAGCCGTAGAGTATCAAGAGCGTCAGAGAGACAAGCAGCACGAGGGGAGCCCA
>CAYXGR010000418.1:0-3129 GCA_964464525.1 uncultured Planctomycetaceae bacterium | reverse complement strand
CAGTGGCACACTCTTGACTTGAGACTTGGGTGGGGCTTGATACAGTAGCGTCGTGCGGAATCCAGCGAGAAATGGAATGGCTCAATCGACAATCAAGGGGCGCATCTTTCTGATCGGAAACGCGAGTAAGCCCGAGGCCGTCGCAGCATTCAAACGCATGTCCGAATGGCTGAATTCGGAGGGGCTGCTGACCGGTTCGGATCTGAACGGCTGCCCGGAAAAAGTCAATGCCGCGCGACCGGACTACGTCATCGCGTTGGGCGGCGATGGAACCATCCTCTCCGCCGGTCAGGCGATGCAGCATCAGCAGGTGCCGATCATTGGCGTCAACATCGGCAAACTTGGCTACCTTGCGAACTATGACGAATCGGAGGTTCGCCAGTCCCTGGGAGACATCCTGACCCATCCGGACTGGATCAGCCGTCGGATGATATTGGATGTGCGGATCGAGTCCCCCTCTGGCGAGAAATGGGAATGCATCGCCCTGAACGACTGCGTTATCCGGGTGGGCGATCCCTTTCGTACGGTCAGTCTCGACGTCCAAATCGACGATCGACCTCTCTGCGCGCTGATCGGCGACGGTGTCATCCTGGCGACGCCGACGGGTTCCACGGCTCATAACATGTCCTGTGGAGGGCCGATTCTGGAGCCGGGCGTCGAGGCGATCATCCTCACACCCAAGTGCGCCCATTCGTTTACCCATCGACCTGTCGTCATCTTGCCGTCGTCGGAGGTGTGCATCCGAGTGCTGCCTCAGAGTCGTGGGGCGGCGGCGGTGCTGGACGGCCAACGGGTCCACTCGATTGATCCAGACTCTCGTATTTATATAGCCCGATCAGAGACGGTCTTTCAACTCGTGAACAATCCCAGACGGACCACCTGGGACACGCTGATCACCAAGCTGAAGTGGGGGCAGGACGTAACTTAGAGCATAGACACACTTGTTTATGCAGGTTTGTCGGAAAAAACGTCTTGCAGATCCGGTTGCACGCGCCCTTTCAGGGCCAAACCCCACGGCCTAACGACTGCGTCGTTAGACCGTGCCACCCGTTGTGCTCGGGGCTTGGATTGCATGGTCTCATCCCATCATGAGCATCGAAACATCATCCTTGCCGCGCTTCCGTGCCTGGCGCTGAGTGTCGTCCTGGGCCTCCTGTCTGACGGCGTTCATCACGACGACGACCTTACACACTTTCTGATGGCCCGCTGGTCGGCCTGGTATCCGGGCTATCTTCTGCACGTCTGGGGTCGGCCGGGGATCACGATTCCTCTGGCGGCGGTGAGCTGGATGGAGGATCCGAACATTGCCTGGCATGCCGCCCGCGTGCTGAGCGCGATCGTGACTGCGGCGACGGCGGTGATCGCCGCGCGATTGGCCTCCGATTTGGGTGTACGTCGTGCCTGGCTGATTGTGCTTGCCTGTTTTGCCCAACCGCTGGCGATGGTGCTTTCCTTTACCACGCTGTCGGAGACATTCGCGGCCTTCTATCTCACGGCGGCGGTCGCGTTGCTATATCGCCTCCGACCGGTCTCCGCGTCGATGGTGGGATCCCTGATGCTCCTGAGCCGGCACGAGGCGATGGCCCTTGTGCCTTTGTGGTGGATCGTCATGTTGTATGGATCGGGCCCGCGCCGGGGTCGATTGTTCGGGATGATCCTGATCCTGTGGGCGCCGATCATTCACAATCTTCTTCACCGATGGAGCTACGGAACCTGGCCCCTGAGCCTCTTCCTGGAACCGAGCGGATCGAGTGAATACCCGGCCGAAGGGTGGCTGTCCTATCTCCCGCATGCGCTCTACGCCATATCGCCGGCCATCGCGGGACTGGCGGTCGTGGGGGGACTGACACTCTGTCGACGGCGACGGTTTCTGGTACCGACACTCGCGGGGGGGTACCTGTTGATTCACGTGAGCATCAAGGCCCTGGGCTTCTATGGCAGCGGCGGCTATGGGCGGTTTATGGTCAGCGTTGCGCCGATGATCGCGATTCTTGCGGTCGTGGGATTTGAACGACTGTTGCTGAAACCCTCATCGGCAGAGCGCAACGGCGGGCGGGGTGCCTGGCTGACGCTTGTATTGGTATGGGGTGTTGCGTGGCTGGCATATGAGGTGGAGCTGAACGCCGGCCGATTGAATCCGCTCGGACCGGTGTGGATCCGGATTGTCCCGGCCGTCGTGATCCTGGCTATGCTGGCGGCGGCGATAGTTCGTCGGCGTGGATTCGGGCTGACGATCGGACGCGGGGCTTTGTGTTTGCTCGTGCTGACGTGGCTGGGGCAGTGGCTGGCGATCGTTCGACCGCTGCGGCTCGGCCCGAAACAGGTACTCGTGAAAGAGACCGTGGTCTGGATGAAATCGCAGGGGTACGGTGACGCGCCGTTCTTCTCGGCGAATCCCTGGTTCGCCTGTTTTCATGATTTGGTTGAAAATCCACGCGCACTCAAAGACGACGCCCTCCTCGCATCCATGCCGGTCGGGACCGTGTTTGTATGGGATTCGATCTATGCGGAAAACCAGTTTCACGGGCTGGCGTCTTCGGCTGATTATGAGGCCGATGCACACTATGCGCTTTTAAGGATGTTCGCACAGCGGGATGGGGAGGATTTCAAACTGTTCGTGTTCAAAAAGGTGCGAGAAACGCCCCTGCCGATCCATCCGAAGCCGTCCTATCCGCGTTCCTTGACGAGCGATGCGGAGCCGGTTCGTGGGATCTACTACCGACGCGCCAGTCGCGCCGGGAGATCGTAATCTTCAAGAATCGCGATGAAGCTTTTCGGACGTAGGGATCCTCAATCAGGATGATTCCCGTCGATGCTCGAATCAATCCATGCCCATTTCTGCGTCAAAAAACGATTTACCCTGTCAGATTTTCACTATTTGTGTGATAGAGAGGAAATCACGCGACCCCTATCTGACTATTTCAAATTAGGGAATATTCCCTAATTTTCATTCAGGGGGAATGAGACGATAATAGAGTGGCATGGCAGTAAGCCGAGGAGCGAATAATCCCGGGGAGAGACCGGCCATGAGCGGAGAGGTTTGGGAGTCTCTAAAAAAAAGGAAGCCCGCAGCTAGTGCGGGCTCCTGGTTCCCAACTCTCGGGCCGGAGAGTAGAGAAAGGAAAGGAA
>CAYXGR010000417.1:0-3130 GCA_964464525.1 uncultured Planctomycetaceae bacterium | reverse complement strand
GACGTGTGCCGACCGCCGTAGAACGGATCGCCCACGATCGGATGACCGATGTGCGACATGTGTATGCGGAGCTGATGCGTCCGACCGGTCTTGGGGTGCATCTCCACGAGTGCAAACCCCCGATAACGCTCCTTCACCACATAGCGCGTCACGGCCTCCTTGACGAGTTGTTTCTGGAACTTTCCGCCCATCCGCTCGGCAAAGCCCGTCGCGACGTAGCGATCGTGAACCGTGGGATGCTGCCCGATCGGCAGGTCTATCACATCCTCATCGTATTCGGGTACGCCGTGCACCACTCCGAGATAGACCTTGCGCGTCTCCCGCCGCTCGAACTGGAGCGACAGCCGCCAGTGCGCCTCCTCCGTCTTGGCGACGATCATGACGCCCGTCGTGTTCTTGTCCAGCCGATGCACGATCCCCGGCCGAAACGGATCGTCCGTCTTCGCCAGCCGGTTCGAATAGAAGGCGAGGGCGTTGGCGATCGTGCCGGTCTGGGTGCTGCGCGCCGGATGGATGATGATCCCCGCCCGCTTGTTGAGCACCAGGACGAAGTCGTCTTCGTATACGATATCGAGCGGAATGTCTTCGGGGATGACGTGGTAGGGTTCCGGCGACGGAAACGTCATGTCGATGACATCCCCCGCATCCATCTCGTAGCTGTTCTTGGTCGGCTTGCCGTTGACGGTGATCTCGCCACGCTTGATCAGACGCTGGATGACCGTCCGCGAGATGGTGCGAAACCGGCCGTTGAGATACTTGTCCAGACGCTTGCCGGGCAGCTTTCGCCGGATGACGATCCGCGCCCGCTGCGGCTTGTTGTCGGCCTCGGACCAGAACCGCTGCACGACATCGCCATCGCGATCGACAAAGGGCGATTCATCTTGCTCGGTAGTCATCAACCGATTCGTTCCTCATCTCTGTAAGCACCTCCCGCTGTGGCGCCAGTTTCCCTTGCTGTGGCACCGGTTTCCAACCGGTGCGCCGGCCGGGTGGCATGCCCAAGCGAAGCGCGGGCATGGCCTACCGGGTAAGCATGCAGAATCTCAATCCACCGCTCCATTGGAATATTATGACGTTTTGGCGTTTCCCCACACTGTCATCAGCCGACAAACTCGATCTCGCCCGCATCGGGCACCAGCCCCGCCGCGTGCGCCTCCGAAAGCAGACGCCGCACCGCCTCGCGACCCCGCTCTCCATAGTCCAGCGTCCACTGGTTCACATACATTTCCACGAACCGATCGGTCAGCTCAGTATCCAGCCCGCGGCCGAATTGGAGGGCATATTCGATTGCATCGGTTCGATGGTCGAGTGCGTATTCGATCGCGGCCTTCAGCAGCGAGGAGACTTCGTCCATCCTCGCGAGGCCCAGATCGCGCCGGATCACGTTCCCTCCCAGCGGCAGTGGGAGACCCGTGCGCTGCCCCCACCATTCGGCCACATCGACGATCTTGTGTAGTCCCAGCCGCTCATAGGTAAGTTGGGCCTCGTGGATAATCAGGCCCGCATCAAAATCACCTCGGGCGACGGCATCCGGGATTTCATCGAACATGACGACACTGTGTTCAAACGCGCCCTGGCCCAGACAGAGATTCAGCGTCAGAAACGCCGTGGTCCGCTCGCCGGGAATGGCGATGCGCTTTCCGCGAAGATCGTCGATCCCCATCGGTTCGCGGGCGATGACCATCGGGCCGTAGCCATCCCCCATGCTGCACCCGCACGAGAGCAGAGAATAGCGATCCCGCAGGTACGGATACGCATGGATCGAGATCGCGGTGACTTCGAGTTCGCCGGTCAGCGCTCGCCGATTCAGCGATTCGATGTCGGCCATCTCGTGCGTGAACCGATACGGGCCGGTGTCGATGTGTTCACGGGCAAGGGCGTAAAACATAAAGGCGTCATCCGGGTCCGGCGAATGGCCGACGCGAATGGGTATGGTCTCGTGTGTCGTCTGCTGTGCTGTCATGGTGACGGATTCCTCTTTCCAAAACGTCTTGTGAGTCTGTGCATTATAGAGCATGACCGGCCCACGCGGGAACCGCCCAATCAGAGCCGCGCCCGTAAGGAAGCGGTGGGTGGCACTGCCAAGACACGATCCTGTTGGGATCGTGTCTTGGCAGTGGTGTTTCGACGGCTCGAAGTGCGGTGGTGACTCACATGGCCAAGTATGATTCGCTTGCCCATTCGAGCAAGCGAATCACACTTGACCATGCCACCCATCCATCCAAGAGCAGCCCATTTCACCCATCCAGAAACTGCCGTGCCCACTGTTCGACGATCGTCAGCCTCCAGATGTCACCCGCCAGATCCGATTCTCCTGCGTCGAATCGGTGTATCAATTGCAAGACACCCTTGGGCTGAAAACATCCACGATCCAGAAAGCTTTGTGATGTGAGCGCCTCCCGCCACCAATCGTTCAGCCCACCGCGCATCCAATCCCCGAGCGGGGCGCTAAAACCGATCTTATCCCGCCGATCCAGAATCGCGTCGGGTACGACACCGCGCATCGCCTCGCGCAGCGCGGCCTTGAGTATCCCATCCCTGATCTTCATCTCCACCGGCAGCCGCATTGCCCGTTCGACCAGCGGCCGCGCTAGAAACGGAACCCGCGCCTCAATCGAAAACGCCATCGAGTTGCGATCTTCGAATCGCAGCAGCGACGGCAGGCTCTCCCGCAACAGCACCGACCAGAGCCGCCGAGTCAATCCCGATCCATCCGTCAGGCACGCAGGTGGCGCCGCGGCCGTCAGGTCCAGTGCCTCACACATTCCCCGCGACGGCTCAGGCGAAAAGAGATCACCCGCCAGCCAGGGCATCCGCCGTGCCTGCCCACGCAGCCTCAGCCGATCGCGCGTCCGCTCAGGCAACAACGCGGCGGCGACGTGTGTCAACAGTCCGCCATCCTTGAAATGCTCCCGTTTTGCAGCGTGATACGCTCGCCACAGTGACGGCAGGCGGCCCTGCCGGAGCAAGTGTGCCAGATAGGAGGGTAAAAAACCTTCGTAGCCACAAAACAATTCGTCGCCACCCTGACCGTCGAGCAACACCGTCACCCCCGTCTCGTGGGCGAGACGCATGACTTCCCATTGCATGTAGATCGACGGCGAACCGAACGGCTGTTCCTGATGCCACA
>CAYXGR010000416.1:0-3139 GCA_964464525.1 uncultured Planctomycetaceae bacterium | reverse complement strand
TATGCCGTCGGTGGATTGGGTGAACCGGATCTGACGAGATCGACATAGGCGAGCCGCAATTGGTGCAGTGTCGTGTCCAGCATCTGCTTTTCTTCGGGAGTCAGGTTTCCCGCCGTCTTGGTCTCGATGACACTCAGCAGGTCGATGTAGTGCTTGGACAAATCGAGGTTCGGCGGAATCTCCTTGCCGTCCGGACCCTGCATCCCGCCGAAGCAGATCATCGCCTGCGTGGCGATCATCTGAAGAAGCGCCACAAAGTCGGCCTCGGGGATTCTCTGCTGCCGGTCACCACCCTCCTCGATGCTGTCAGCCAGTCGTTCCTTGTCCGCCGCCGCCTCGCTCTTCCAGTCGTCATCGATATGGAGTTTCGGTTCTTCCTCAGGCATCGATCCAGTCTCCTTGTTATCCGCCCCACATGAATAAAGCGGCCAGGGTCCGGCGCGCGATTTGGGGGGAAATCACGTGGATGCCGGAGCGCCTGGCCAGACGCGGCAGTGTAGCAGCTTTTGATTGCCATACAACATTCCGATCCGACGCGGCTGTGTCGGGGGTCCATGACACTCTACGCAGGTTATATTCAGAGTTCCGGCGCGTCAGTGTGGGGTTGTTCCTGGAGTAGGCCATTGAGCATCGGCCCCGCTCGCTTGCGCTTGACCTCGCTTCGCTCCGTAAAGGGTAAACGCTCGGGGCTCGGATTGGACCCGCTCGCTTGCGCTCGGGGCTCGGATAGGACCCGCTTGCTTGCGCTCGGGGCTTGGATTGGACCCGCTTGCTTGCGCTCGGGGCTCGGATTGGCTGATCCGCACGATCAACAGATGGGTCTGATGACCCGTCCTACTTATGGTTCGGCACTGCTTGAAGCAGTGGCACACATACCACCTGGCCGACGCATAGGATCAAGGCCGGGGATAGTCTGATGGCATCGCACTCGCCGACCGGGATGGATCCGAGACAACGCCGTCGATCCAGGTTTCGATGACTTGTGACTTGCCGTCCAGAAGGTTTGCGACCGGTTGAGACGGCCCATCGGTGTCAATCGGCACGACAATGAAATCAGCCCGCTTATCCGCCTTCAAACCGCCGACAAGATGATCCAAACCCAATCCCTTTGCCCCACGAATCGTACCCATCTCAAGAATCGTCTCGGGCGATGCGTCCGGACATTCCGCCCGGACATGACGCATCTCGTCAAGAATCGACAGCGATTCGTTGCTCGCCGCGCTGTCGGTGCCGAGACAGACGTTGACGCCGCGATCGAGCATCTCCCGCCATCGGTGATTCTGATGGCCGAAAAAGCGATGCGCGCGGGGACACCAAACGACCGACGCGCCACACGCCGCCAATCGGTCGATCTGCCCGTCGGTGACGTAGTTCACATGGGCGAACAGCGGCGATCCGTCGAGAACGCCAGCATGCTCGAGCCGTTCGAGAATATCTTCGATCCTCAATCCGTTGGCGTTCGGTGCGTTGCGACTTTGCAGAAAGTCTCGGACCGGGCCATCTCCGCCGGTGAGCCATCGCACCTCTTCCATCGTCTCCAGCAGGTGCATGGTGAACGGGGCGTGGAGTGAGTTCGCCAACGCGGCTGCGCCGGCGAGGTCTTCGCGCGTGACCGAGTAGGGGGCGTGCGGGGAGATGCCCAGGATCAGCCGCTCCGGTTCGGCGAGGGGCGTCCACCGCTCAAGTAGAGACTTGAGAGAGCCCACGTCGTTGGGCGCCTGAAGGGCACCACTGATCAATTCCAGAAAGCAGACCTTGCGGATCGGCGACGCGCTCAATTGCTCGAGTGTCGCCACGTTTCGCGTGATGTCGCCCACGCAGGTCACCCCGGCGGCGAGCGACTCGGCCGCGCCCGCACGAACGGCCGCGCGCTCCGGCGCGTCGGTCTCGTTCGCCATGCGCAGGGCGATCAGTTCCTCGATCCACGTGAACAGGGGCGCCGGTGACAGGCGGCCGTGATAGCCCGTCAGATCGAGATGGGTGTGCGCGTTGATCAGACCGGGCAGGAGGATGCAGTCGCCGAGATCGTGGATTGTGTCCTGCTTTGAAATGCGTTCGCGAAATCGATCCGCCGAACCGAGCCACGCGATGCGACCGCCGTCGACGGCGAGCAGACCGTCTTCGACTAGCGGCGATTCGACGGGGATGATCCATTTCGCGCGATAGATAACCACGTGGTACTTATCTCCGAAGCGCCAACAATGCCCTTAAGGTGGGCATGCCTTGGGGGATCGCATGGCCAAGCATCACTCGCCTGCTCATTCGAGCAGCCGAGTGATGCTTGACCATGCCACCCGGGAGTTTCATTCGCCATTCGCTATTCGCTATTTTCCATTCACCCCCACCCAGCACCCGTCGCCGAATGGGACGATGATGCTTTGCAATCGGCCGTCGGCGGCGATCGACTCGTTGAATCGGCGCATCGCGGGCGCCTCGGAATCGCTCGGATGCTCGTCGAATAACTGGCCAAAGGCGAATGCATTGTCCGCCATGATCAGCCCACCACGCCGGACGATTCTAAGGCATTCATCCAGATAAAAGCCGTATTGTGCCTTGTCCGCGTCCAAGAATGCGGCGTCCGCCGAATCCGTTTCGAAACCGGGCAGGACATCCCGACCGGCGCCACGATGAACCTCGACGCGGTCGGCGACATCGGACTGCCCGATCCATTTGTCGGCGAAGTCGGCATGGGTGTCGGAGATTTCAATCGTGCGGACGCGGCCATTTTCAGGCAGCGCACGCGCCATGGAAATCGCGGAATAGCCCGCCAGCGTGCCCACCTCGATGACCTCACGGGCGCCGGTCAGCTTCAACAGGATTTGCATGAACGCCGCCTGCTCCGGCGATATGCCGATTTCGGGGATGCCCGCCTCGGCGGCGGCGCGTTTGAGCGATTGGAGAAAATCGTCATCCCGCGTTGTTCGCGCGGCGATGTATTCGAAGTGTCGGGCAGTGATCTCGGTTGATGTTGTGGACATACGGTTTGTTTCCCCAAGTCGGATCGAATCCCCTCTCGGTCAGGGTGTGTCAGCTCCCCGGGATTATGACCGGAAAAGGCTATGCCGGCCAAGAATGCGTTGCCCGGCACTGCTTGAAGCAGTGGCACACATGTGGATCTCCCGTTTGCACTGCTTGAAGC
>CAYXGR010000415.1:1863-3145 GCA_964464525.1 uncultured Planctomycetaceae bacterium | reverse complement strand
TTCTTGGTTCGACGTACGCCATGCCCGCGCCAAGGCTTGGGCATGCCACCCCGCCAGTGATCAGTTGGATATGCCTTTTTGGGAGATCCTGATGCGACAGAGAAATGAACCTGCTTCCAGATCGATTGGCCTCTGCTGTCTGTTTTCCTTCACTCTAATCTGTACGGCGACCGGCTCTGTTTACGCCGCGATGCCCGACCTGCTTGTCACCGATTTTTTCAATAGTAAGGTTCTGCGATTTGATGGCGATACCGGCGCCTTCATCGAGGTGTTCGCAAACAACAATGGCATGGATTCCCCATTGGGTCTGGCCCTCGGCCCCGACGACAATCTGTATACCAGCGGCGGCACGAGCAGCAGTGTCCTCCGATTCGACGGGCTGACGGGTTCCTTCATTGACACATTCGCGAGTGGTGGGGGGCTGTTAGTTCCGAGTGGAATGCTGTTCGATCAGAATCAGGATCTGCTGGTGGGCGGGCTGCTTTCCAATGCGATTTATCGATACGACGGGAACACGGGGAACTTTATAGACACGTTCGCCGTGGGGGGTGGTCTGGATCGCCCGTTCGATCTTACTCATGGGCCGGACGGCAATCTTTACGTCAGTAGCACCAACACGAACGCGATCTTGCGTTATGACGGACAATCTGGCGCTTTTCTTGATGTCTTTGCAATTGGAAGTGGTCTGGATAGTCCGCAGGGCCTGGTCTTCGGACCGGATGGGAATCTGTATATCAGCAATGGGAACGGTGGGAACATCCTTCGCTATTCCGGGCAGACCGGAGCATTTATCGATGTCTTTGCGAGTGGGGGGGGGCTGTCGCTAACGCGTGGCCTGGTGTTTGGCCCTGATGGTAACCTCTATGTCAGCAGTTCGGGTACAGACAGTATCTTGCGTTATGACGGTCAGACCGGCACATTCATGGATGCATTCGTCGCGCCCGGTAGCGGTGGGTTGCGTGTTCCCGAGTTTCTGACTTTCATACCAGAACCGAGTACAGCCATCCTGTCCGTGTTCGGCATCTTGCTGCTCTCGCGACGACGACATCGCTCTGTTCGTCGTTGATCTGCTGAACTGAGTCACGGTTGCATTTGACCTCGCGCCATGCACGCGCTTTGCTTGGGCATGTCATCCGGATTCATGTGGTGGGCAGTGACCACCCTACACGCTATCTCTGTTCGTCGGGGAATGGGGAGGGGCATTGGACGGCCGCACGGACTGGAAGTCCGTGGCTCACCATTAGTCCCGCCATGCCCGCGCTGACGCTTGGGCATGCCACCC
>CAYXGR010000415.1:0-1763 GCA_964464525.1 uncultured Planctomycetaceae bacterium | reverse complement strand
GGGCCGATTTTGCCCTTTTCTTCCATCAGCTTGGCAACGCCGGCGTAGTCGCCGTCGCCCTGGAGGGTGAGGATCTTTCGGCTCAGGGCGGTCATGGCTTCCTGCATCTTTTCGAAGTTCACGCGATAGGCGCCCGTCTTCTTGTCGCGGCTGAAGGCGCCGTGTTCCTGGAAGAAGTTGAACCGGAGCATGTTGGCCTTGCCGTGGGCGCTGGCGGCGCCGAAGCGGACCGAGCGGAAGATGCCGGCGAGGAAGGTGACGTAGTGGTCCATCGGCTCGCCCTCGGTGAGTTCGCCCTGCTCGAAGAGCTTGGTAACCATGTAAAGACCGAGGATGTCGGCCTTGCCCTCCTCGAGGGCCGAGGCTCGTTCCTTGAGGGCGTCGCGGACGCTGCCTCGGTCGTTGAGGGTGTTCTTGATGCCGAGACCGTGGGCGACTTCGTGGAACATGGTGTTGCCGAAGAAGGCGTTGAAGGTGATGTGCTTGCGCTGGTCGGGGGCAATGAGCAGGTCGGCGATGGGGACGAGGATCTTGTCGTACTTGGCCCGCATGGCGTTCTTGAGCTGGAGGCGACGGGTGCCTTTCTGAAGCTGGACCGTTTCGTCGTTGGGCAGGTTGATGGCGATGGTTTTGGCCCCGGCGTTGCAGTCGCCGGCGTAGTAGATGACGTCGTAGGCGTTCAGGTCGGAGTCGGAGCCGGGGGTTTCCTGCTTGTAGGCGTCGGGGACCGGGAGACCGCGCTGGAGACCGGGCAGCAGGGCGGCGTATTTCGCGAGGCGCTCGCTCCAGTCCTTGTCCTTGACGAGGACGTAGGCCTCGAAGGTGGCCTTGCGGCCGAAGAGTGCGTCCTCGTAGGTTTCGATCGGACCGATGACGATGTCGAGGGTGTTGTTCTTCATGTCCATCCAGGCCATGTCGCTGGGACGGTACTGATCGGACAGCAGGGCGGCGGCACGAAGGTTGAGATACCAGCTCAGTTCCTTGTCCTTGGAGAGCCGGGCGGCCAGTTTGAGCTTCACGGCCGCGGCGCGGGTCTGATCGACGAAATAGTTGCGGTAAGGGGCGGAGGCGAGGTGACCGTCTTGATCGCGGAGGATCATCGTATACTGGCTGTTGAAGGCGGACGTCTGCTCGGGATGTTGCTCGAGGTGCTCGGTGAATTCGGCCTCGGTCATATCCGTCGGGTAGAAGCGGGCGCCACGCGGCTTGGGGCCGACGCCGGGGACAAACGGTTCGTTACCCTTCAGGCGGTCCCAGGGGCCGTAGTTGATCTCGGCGAAGCGGCGCATGTCGGGATCGGTGATGCGCTCCAGCAGGGCCTTCTTGTCACCGTGGGACTGCAACCAGAAGGCGTCGTTCATTTCCTTCGCCGCGTCGATGAGCAGCGGGAGCATCTTGCGTTCGGCATGGGTCAGGGCGGTGAGGTCGGTCGTCAGTCGGACGACGGCGTATTGGTTGACGCGATCGGCCATGGACAGGGTCTCCGGGTTGGGGGCGTCTTGTTGGGTGGCGATCCGGGAGGGATCGTTTGAACAGGCGAGCGGGGCGAGGAGGACGAGGAGGCATGCGGATCGGAATGGGTGGTTCATGGGGGGTTCCAGGGTTGAATGCCAGTGTTGTATCGAGCCGGTGATTGTGACCGGACATGGTTTCTTCGTATGGGTTGGCATGGTAAGGAATTCGGGCCGGGGCGTCCAAAGCGGCGGGGGTAGTCCGCTTTTCTCACAAGATATTTGATTCAGAGCCGCGTCAATCAGAGCCGC
>CAYXGR010000414.1:0-3149 GCA_964464525.1 uncultured Planctomycetaceae bacterium | reverse complement strand
TCGCGCTGGTCGGCCCGACCGGCGTTGGCAAGACCACGACGATCGCGAAGCTCGCGGCAAACATGAAGCTTCGTGAAAACAAGACAGTGGGGCTCATCACGATCGATTCCTACCGCATCGCCGCGGTCGAACAACTCAAGACCTATGCGCAGATCCTGAAGGCGCCGATCGTCTCGGTTTTGACGCCGGGGGAGATGCGGTCGGCCGTCGATCGCATGGCGGGGCTCGATCTGGTGCTCATCGACACCGCCGGTCGGAGCCAGCGGGACGATTCGCGCGTCGCCGAACTCGACGCGTTTATCCGGGAAGCCCGGCCGGACCAGGTTCACCTCGTGTTGTCGACAACGAGCCGAGAGGCGACGATTCGGGAGGCTATTGACAAGTTTTTCCCGCTGGGCGCGCGACGACTGATCTTCACGAAGCTCGACGAAGCCGTCGGATTCGGCGTCATTCTGAACGTGCTGAAGACCGTGGACATGCGGCTTTCCTATCTGACGAACGGCCAATCGGTTCCCGATGATATCGAGATCGCCAGCGCCGGTCGTGTGGCGCGGCTGATCGTCGGAGATTCGCAGCGGACGCCGGAGGTGTTGTCGTCGCCGGACGTTGTCGGGCTTCGGACGAAGGGAGGCCGAAAGTGAGCGTCATCCTCAAAGATCAGGCCGCCGAACTCAGGACGCTGATGGCCGAGCGAGAGACACCCGAAGTGCCGCTGCCGGTAGCGCCCCCCCGAGCGGCCCACGTCGTCACCATCGCCAGCGGCAAGGGCGGCGTCGGTAAGACGAACATCGCGGTGAATCTGGCCCTGTGTCTATCGAGCAAGGGTCACCGCGTCGTGCTGGTGGATGCCGATCTCGGCACGGCCAATGTCGATGTGATCCTCAACATTCGACCGGCGTTCGATCTTTCCCATGTTCTTCAAAGGTCACGCGGAATCGACGAGATCGCCGTCCGGATGAATCCGCATCTGCGCATCATTGCCGGAGCGTCAGGGCTGGCGTCCGTTGCCGATCTGGATCCATTCGATCGGCGTGCGCTGGTAGATGAGTTGGCCCACCTCGAAGCCGACTGCGACATCATTCTGATCGATTGCGGCGCGGGAATTTCCCAGAACGTGTTGGCGTTTGCCCAGGCCGCTGACCGGATGCTGCTGGTCATCACGCCGGAGCCGACCGCAATGACGGATGCGTATGCGCTCGTCAAGGTCTTGAGCCGAACCGAGCGGCCGCCGCCGATGGGATTGGTCGTCAACCAGGCGGCGACGAATCGGGAGGGTCGGCAAGCAGCGGAGCGGATTGCATCGGTTGCGGCGAAGTTTCTGAAGGTGCCGTTGGACTGCGACGGGCTGATTCCGCGTGACGACCACGTTCCGATGGCAGTTCGTGCGCGGGTGCCGCTGATGGAGCGATACCCGCGCTGTCCGGCCTCGACCGGCATATCAGCACTGGCATCCAAGCTGGCGGAGCCGCTGTTTCGCGTCGAGACCGGGGGCGGATTTTTTCGTCGCGTGCTCGATCTTTTCTACTGAATCGCGCGGGTTGAGTCGCCGATGCCTTTGATTGGTCGTGAGTCGATATGAGAGGGGGCGCTATGGAGGAGGCAATCAAGGCGTGGCGGAATTATGTGGCGCGGCAAGCGGGCTGATGGCCTTCAGTGCGATGCTCTTCTGCGGAATGTGGGCGGGCAATCGCGTTGAGACAATCGTCCTGAGGGCGGTGGGTGGTTTATTGGGCGGCTATGTGCTTGGTTCCCTGGTCGGTTGGATGGGAACGATCGTGGTTCGCGACAATGTGGCTATATCCGTGGAAGAGGAAGCCACACCCGATGATGAAGCCTCGATCGAGACGGTGTCCTAAAACTCGAAACTCGAAACTCGAAACTGGTAACTCGAAACTGATTAAGCAATTCGCCGACAGGAGTTGCACGGATGATCACCGCGGAAGTCGATCTGAAGAAAATCTGGAAGCGATACAAGAAGAAGCCGACTGACGAATTGCGGAACTTTCTGATCGAGCGGTTTGTTCACATTGTCCGGTTCAACGCGGAACGTGTCCATGCCAAGCTGCCGACGGAGGTCGAACTCGACGACCTGATCTCTGCCGGCATGTTCGGACTCTTCGATGCTATCGATGCGTTCGATCTTGAACGCGGCGTCAAGTTCGAGACCTACTGCTCGCCGCGCGTGCGAGGGGCGATTCTGGACGAATTGCGTTCAATGGACTGGGTGCCGCGGCTCGTGCGAAACCGCTCACAAAAGATTCAGGCGGCCACGAAGGAATTGCAGAGTGATCTGGGGCGGATGCCCAGTGAACGGGAGATCGCGAATCGCATCGGCGTCAGTGACGTCGAGTACAAGCGGATGGCTCGCGACGGAACGGCGGTCTCGATGACCTCGCTCTCGCGTAAGACCTTCAACAGCGACTCATCGCGGGAATTCTCCGACATCGAGATCATGCGCGACGAACAGGCCGGCAATCCGCTCAAGGAGCTTCAGAAATCGGACCTGAAGACGTTGATCGAACAGGGGCTGACCTCGACCGAGCGACTGATCCTCGTATTGTATTATTATGAAGAGTTGACGATGAAAGAGATTGGCATGACGCTGGATCTTTCGGAGAGCCGGGTGAGTCAGATGCACTCGGCGATCGTCGAGCGGTTGCGATTCCAGCTCAAGCATCGTCACAAGGAGTTCAGGGTGTAGACATGTCGGCCATCCCTCCGAATGTTGCGGCGTCGGTGTTGCAGTCGGGCCTCGCCCAGCGGGTCCAGGCCAGGGACAAGGACGCCGTCGAGACCGCCAAGGCCGCCGCGACGCGGGATCTGAACGGTCGCGGCGGGGCCGAGGATATTCTCGAGGTCGAGGCCACCGAGGCCGACACCCAGGTCCACGCCGACGCCAGCGGCCTCGGCAGCCAGGGCCGCCACGACGCCCCGCCAGAGGAAGAAGCTGAAGCCGATACCCCGAACCCCTCCGATGGACTCACCGTCGACGCCGACGGCCGGCCGCATCTTGACCTGTCGGTCTGATCGACACATCCAGTATTAATTTCAAACAGTTGATTGTGGTGTATGTGGGGTGCCACCGGCAAGCCGAGCTTGCCGGTAGCACCCCACTTATAATTGTCTGATGAATGCATCTCTCCGGGGCA
>CAYXGR010000413.1:0-3149 GCA_964464525.1 uncultured Planctomycetaceae bacterium | reverse complement strand
GTAACTCGTAACTCGTAACTGGCATAGCTCCAAACAACACCCGCCGATTGTGTCATGCACCCATCGAACGCAATCTGCAGTCGGCGCCACACGGGAATGTCTGTCGCAACCTCAACCGGTGATCATCGTGCCGATCTTCCGGCCCATCACCGTCTTCCTCATGTTGCCGGGCTGCATCAGATTGAACACGATGATAGGAACCGAGTGTTGCTGGCATAGGTCAATTGCCGACACATCCATCACCCGCAGTCGACCGTCGATTACCTCATTATAGCTCAGCGCCGAGAGGAATTTCGCCCGCTTGTTCTTCACAGGGTCGGCGGTATAAACCCCATCCACCTTGGTCGCCTTCATGAGGATGTCCGCGTTGATCTCGACGGACGCCAGCGCCGCCGCCGTGTCGGTGGTGACAAAGGGCCGACCGGTACCCGCCGCGAGGATCACCACCCGCCCCTTCTCCAAGTGGCGAATGCACCGCCGCTGAATGAAACTCTCGCAGGCGGTCTGTATATCAATCGCGGACTGCACGCGCGTGGGTTGCCCCAATGCCTCCAGGGCATCCTGAAGCGCGAGGGCGTTGATCACCGTCGCCAGCATCCCCATATAGTGGGCCGTTACCTCTCGAATCCCGGATTGAGAGGCCACCGTCGAGCCGCGAATAAAATTGCCTCCACCCACGACCACGGCCACCTCGACCCCGAGATTTCGGACGGATATCACCTCCTCGGCGATCCGTCGAACCGATTCGCCGTCGATGCCCGTGGCCCCCGGTCGGCCGAGTCCTTCTCCAGAAATCTTCAAGACAACCCGCTGATACCGAGTGCCACGCGTGCGGCTACGAGCAGATGTCTTCTTTTTCTTCTTCTTTGTTGTTGCCATGGTTCGTTGCTGTGTCAATCGTATCGACGCAGCGGAGGCGGATCTCAACGATTGACGCCAATTGCAATTGGCCCCCGTTGACATGCCTCCGCGCATAAAAAAAGCCGCGACTCGCGGCGATTAGAAGAAAGGACTAGTCCATCACACCCACTTCATACTTGATGAACGCCGTGATTGAAAAACCATTCTCTTTCGCGAAGGCTCCAACGGTCTTTTTGTCATCCATGACAAACGGTTGCTCAACCAGAACCCGCTCGCCGAACCACTTGTTCATCTTGCCATCCACGATCTTTTCGACGATCGCTTCCGGTTTGCCCTTGGCCTCCTCACGAGCCTTGTCCCGCGCCTCGGAAGCAAGCTTCCCATCAACATCCTCCCGAACCAATCCGAGGATGACCGGCGTCGAGGCAATGTGCATGCAGATCTGACGTCCCGCGTCCCCCGGCGATCCGTCGCAGACGATCGCCGCGGCGACTCGGCCGTTGTGATGCACATAGCAGGCCCCGACACCCTCCAATCGCTTCATCCTGCTGATTTTCAGGTTTTCCTTGATCCGCCCAAACGAATCGACGAGCAATTCCTGAACGCTTTTGCCTTCGGCCATCGGAGATGCCAGGTAGGCCTCCACATCCACGATCCCGCTGGATGACACATGGGCCGCCAATTGATCCGCAAGCGCGGCGAAATCGGTGTTGGTCGCCACAAAATCAGTCTCGCAGCGAAGCTCCAGAAGCGCCGCGCCGGTCTCATCGGCATGGACGCCGATCCGTCCATTGGCAGTCTCACGCTCAGCACGCTCGCTCATCTTGTCGGCGAACTTTTTACGCAGGATGTCCTTCGCTCGGGTCGTGTTGCCTTCGGCTTCGACAAGTGCCTTCTTACAATCCATCATCGCCAGGCCGGTTGCTGATCGCAGGGCCTGAACTTCCTTGGCCGAAATCGCCGTCATAAAGATGTCTCCTCAAGGGGTCACGCTGTTGTCGTCGTGGTCTCGGGCTGCCGCTGCCGTGGTGGATAGGGAACCGGTGACTGAGAAAGCCTCTTTTCCTGGATAATCCGTCCGTTCTGGAGAAAGAGGAATTCCGATCGTCATCATGCAACCGGCGGACGCTCCATCTCCTGTGTACCGTTTCTTCAGGAAACCCCGTCGGATACTTCTGGGGTGGGTGAACCGGTATTTTCGCTGGCAGTAGAAGCCACTTCTTCCGAGGCCGGTGCCGGTGCCGTGGTCAGGGTTTCGACCGGTGCGTCTTGCGACGGATCGGGCGATTCGGTGTCCGCCTGTTGCGCAGCCAGAGCCGATGTGGTCATCCGCTTGGAACGCCGGGCATGGCCCGGACCACCGGGCGCCTTTTCCTGAGTGGCGGCGATCTCTGCCCGACCCCGCTTGCCCACTTCAACAGCGCCGGTCAACTGGGACATGATCAGATCGACCGCACGCATCGCATCATCGTTGCCCGGGATGATGATATTGGCGCCGTCTGGATCGCTGTCCGTATCCACCAGGCACACCGTGGGAATGCCCAGCTTTCCCGCCTCTTTCACGGCGATGTGCTCGCGACGAACGTCGATAATTACCAGGGCGCCGGGCAACCGCGTCATCTTGCGGATGCCTTCGAGGTTCCTGGATATCTTTTTACGCTCGCGGGCCGCCTGCGATTTGGCCTTCTTGCTGTATTCATTAATCTTCCCGCTGCGCTCCAGCTCTTCGAGATATTCAAGCCGCGTCAATCGGGAACGAATCGTTTTGAAATTGGTCAGTGTGCCGCCCAGCCACCGCTCGTTCACGTAGTGCATACCCACGCGCTCGGTTTGCTTTACCACGATATCCTTGGCCTGCCGTTTGGTGCCGACAAACAGGACGTCCTGCCCTTGTGCCACTATGGCCGACAGAAACTTTTTCGCTCGAAGCAAACCCTTTACGGTCTGGCGAATGTCGATGATGTGTATCGAATTCCGCTTGCCGAAGAGATAAGGGCTCATTTTGGGATTCCACCGACTTGCGCGATGGCCAAAATGAATACCCGCATCAATCAACTCGCGGACCAACTCCGACGCCAAAAGTCACCTCCTGACTTATCTGTTGTGGTAACCTGAATTTACGTAAACTACGCCTAGACCCATCACCCTAAAGGCAATGCCCCTTTTCGTCAAGTCCTCCCCTTCCTCGCAGAGTTTCGTAGGGTGGGCATTGCCCACCTTTTGTTCCTCCGCCCCGAAGCGGGCCATATCAGTTCAGACGGACCCGCGATGCCGGTTTCTTCTGTGGC
>CAYXGR010000412.1:0-3153 GCA_964464525.1 uncultured Planctomycetaceae bacterium | reverse complement strand
GCACCGAAACCAAGAAGAAGGATGGCGGTACTTGGACAGCCGGATCGGGCGCTGTTACCTTCGACGGGTGAGTGAAAGGGATCCAACCAACCCCGAGCCATGGGATCGGTTCGCACTCCCCACACTGTTCGAATCGTTTCGTCACTCCATCGACTGCTGACCGTGTCGCCGGTCTTCGACCGGCGACAACAAAGAATAGGGCCGCCGAAGCGCGGTGAGGGACAAAACTCAGCCGCTGATCATTCGCTGTCAAAGAGGGAGCCGGGTCCATCGACGAACAGATCCGCCATCGGCGGCACCTGCGGATCACTGGCGTACTGATCAAGATCTGTGATGCCGACGCGGGCAAGGATCTCTTCATCGAGAATGAATTGCCCCGTCACCTCCTGCGGATCCTGTCGCACCAATGCATGCCAGGCATCGGCCATGATCTGCGGCTTGCGTGTCGCCCGCCGATCGACCCCCGGAATCATCCTCAACGCCTCGGTATCGATGACAGTACGCGGCCACAGGGCGTTGACGCCGATCCCCGCCGGCCGAAACTCCTCCGCCATGCCGAGGACACACATACTCATGCCGTATTTGGAGATGGTGTATGCCGTGTGACGGGCAAACCACACCGGTCGCATCGACAGCGGCGGCGCCAGGTTGACGATATGCCCCCCCGCCTTCATGGCAGGAGTGGCGGCCCTGCTCAGGGTATAGGTCCCGCGGACATTGACATCGAACATCAGGTCGACCCGCTTCATCGGCGTTGCCGAAACAGGAGTCAGATTGATGGCGCTGGCGTTGTTGACGAGGATGTCGATGGGGCCAAACTCCTCGACGGTGCGCGCCACCGCCGCATCGACCAGGTCGTCATCGCGGATATCCATCTGCACCGGCAAGGCCTCGCCGCCAGCGGCGCGGACCTCGTCGGCGGTTTCGTGGATGGTTCCCGGCAACTTCGGATGCGGGTCGACCGTCTTCGCGGCGATCACCACTTTTGCTCCATCCGCTGCCGCCCTCAGGGCGATCGCTTTGCCGATCCCGCGACTGCCTCCGGAAATGAACACGACTTTGCCGGCGAGTGCGGCGTTCTCTCCTGAACTCATCCTTTACCTCCGGCCCTTTGCGGGTATTCCGGTCTTCGCTTCTCCAAAAACGCCTGCACCCCTTCAGGAAACTCTTCACCGCCGGCGCATTCACTGAAGTTGCGCGCTTCCTCTTCGAGGGCAGCAGCGAGATCATACTCGGGGGATCGAATCAGTCGACGGGTTCGCGCCAAAGCTCCCGCAGGTCCGATGGCGAGTCCATGACACCACTGTATCGTCGCCGACTCCAACTCCTCGGAGGGCACGGCGCGGGCAAAGAGTCCCCACTCCTCCGCCTGCTTGCCGGAGATTCTTTCATTGAGGAGCGCCATCTGCATCGCCCTCTGGCGACCGACACGGCGCACCAACTGGTAGGTGGATCCCCCATCGGGGCTGGTGCCGATGCCGCTGTAGGCGAGGGTCACATTGCTGTCGTCGGCACAGACGACGAGGTCACACGCCATGGCGAGGCTCAATCCGAAGCCGGCGCATGCGCCGTGGACCTGGGCGACGACGGGAATCTCCATGCGGTCGATGGCGAGGATGCTGTCGTGGACCTTGCGGATCTCTTCGAGGACCACCTGACATCGCTTTTCCGGGTCCGTTTCCGCCTCAAACATGCCGGCGAACCAGCGCAGGTCGCCCCCGGCCATGAAGCCGCGGCCCTGACCCTTGATGCGCAGCACCCGAATTTGTGGATCGGCACCGATGGCGGAGAGTGCCGCCGACAATTCTGCCACCATGTCGCCATTGAGACTGTTGATCGTCTCCGGGCGATCGAGGATCAGGGTTTCGACCCCGTGGTCGTCGACGCCGCTTCTGTGCAGTGTTTCCAAGAGAGTTTCCCCTTCCCCAATGGTGAGCCGGTGCAGATCTGCAGATACGCCCCGATTTCAGAGCCCCTGCGATTTCGGCGGATGCGCCGCCATGGTGAGGCTCCCCCGCGCCGAGGACAAGGGATCGTGAACCCGCACTCGCCAACAAGGGGGGTGCGATGCGAACAGATGTTCGCTAAGATCGGCGCCCCTGCGAAAGGACATCCGATGAATTCCGAATCCAAATCGGGCCCGGCCTCCCCCTTTTCAATCGGAAAACGGCCATCGCTGATGCTCCACGTCGACATCGATGCTTTCTTCGCCTCCGTCGAGCAGATTCGCAATCCGCGACTCGCCGGTCGTCCCGTCGCCGTCGGCAGCGGCGTCATCGCCTCCTGCTCCTACGAAGCGCGTGAGCACGGACTCCACGCCGGCATGCCCCTCGGGCGTGCGGTGCGCCGCTGCCCAACCCTGGTCATCGTCCGCGGCCGCGAAACGGTGTATCGCGCCTACGCGCGCCAACTCTTCGATCTGTGTGAAACACTGTCACCCCGACTTGAAGAACATCTCGACGAGGCCTACTGCGATCTCTCCGGCACCGAAAAACTGTTCCCCGACCCGATCGCCGAAGCACAGCGATTGTGCCATCAAGTGACGGCGACCACCGGGCTCACCGTCACCGTCGGTCTCGGTCGCAATCGCATGTTCGCCCGTCTCATCGGACGCCGGCACAAACCGAACGGCATCGGTCTTCTCGAGCCGGCACAGGAGGAAGACTTGCTGTGCGCACTTCCCATCGATGAATTGCCCGGCATCGGCCCGCGCAATGCCGAACGACTCGGGCGACTCGGAATCGCCACCGTCGAAGAGATGCGACAGTTGACTCTCCCCACCCTCACCGGGCTCCTCGGACGCCCGGGGGAGATCCTCTATCAGCGCTGCCGCGGGGAGGATCACCGCAGCATCGGCGGCCGCGAAGTTCCCCGCACCCTGCAGCGCGGCACCTCCTTCGACGAAGATATCAGTTGCCCGCGCACCCTCGATGGGATGCTCGAATACCTGACCGAGCGGGCGGCGGCGAATCTGCGCCGCCGCGGACTCATCGCCGGCGGATTGGCGGTACAGATCGTCTACAGCGATCGCGTCCGCGATCGCCGCCGCCGGGCACTGCGCCCTCCCCGCAACGATGATCCGACACTGATCATGACCGCCCTCGAACTGCGCCGATCATTGCAACAGCGACGCACCGCGGTGCGCTTCATCGG
>CAYXGR010000411.1:0-3169 GCA_964464525.1 uncultured Planctomycetaceae bacterium | reverse complement strand
TTCGGCCACTTCAGCCTGCGGATCCACGACGAGGCCGCGTGGCTGGAGACGGTGCAGCGAGAGAAGCTCACGATTCTCTATAACGGAGTGATCGAGTGGCCGCACTCGAAGTCGTGGTACATCACCGACCCGACCGGCTATGAGATTGAGGTCGTGCTGTGGAACGATGAGCAGGTCGCATTTGAATCTCGGCCCGATGGGCAACCGGCGAAATCGGTCTATGGATCATAAAACCCAATCGACCGGACAGGTACGGGCCGGAGACCGGGTTATTCCCAATTCGGATGAAGATTTCCCCGGATTCGGCTGGCAAGCCGGTCGGGAAGGTCCGAATAATAATCGTGATGAAAAATGCGCGGATTTCTGAAGTCCGGTAAGCAAGGCTGGGAGCCATTCAGGACGATGTTATAGGCGATGGAACGAAGGTGGCTTTGTCGCGGCAATAGTCCGCGTGGCCGAACCGGAGCGATCTCGTAGGAGATCAGGCTCTTCGAATCCACAGTCACAACCAAGGGAATGCACCTATGGGTTCTCGTCTTCAGTCAGAGTCGGCACGGGATGATGATCAACGAGAACAAGACCGGCCCGCCCTCTCCGAGCCATCGTTCCTGCCCTCGCGTATCCGCGGTCGGAACGATCATCGTCTCGACACTGTCGTCGTGGAGCGCGAACGCCTGAAGGCCTATCACGACCGGATTCGACGGGAAGCCGAGGAACTGGTCGAACAGATACGATCGCAGGATCGCCGGCTGACCGAGTCCCGCGCCGAATCCATGCTTCAGGATCAGCGGCTCACCGCCCAATTCGAAGAGGTTGCCAGTCAACGGCGGGAGACACAGGCCTGGTCCCGATCCCTGCAACAGCGTGAAACGGAACTCGAAAAGGCGAAGGCAGAGATCGACAAGATCCTGAGCCGAATGGAAGTGGATTATCAATCTCGCATCGAGTGCGCGAGTGCCCGGCTGCAATCGCGCCGATCGGTGCTCGAGGCGGACTACGCGGCTCGAATCGAAGCCCTGGAGGCGACCCGACGCGATGAGTCCAGGACGCTGAAAGAGCAATATGAGCAGGCGGTCAAGGCCCAGACGAAACGTTTTGAATTAGAGGAACAACACAGGCGATCCGATCAAATTGACGTCCAGAACCGCCTGCGCATCAATGAAGAATTGATGTCTCGGGATCGTGCGGCATTTGAGCAAACGAAGCAAGAGTGGAACCGTGAGGTGGAATCCCTCAAGGCCTCCCTCGAAGCCGATATGGAGTCGCGTCGTTCGGAGATTGAGGCGGACTACGCGGCTCGATGTGAAGCCCTGGACGGGACCCGGCGTGATGAGTCCCAGGCGGCAAAGGAACATTATGAGCAGGCGATCAGTGCCCAGGCCAAACGGTTTGAGTTAGAAGAAAAACGAAGACAGTCCGAACATACCGCTGTCCTGGAGCGTCTGCAGGCAAATGAAGAGTTGCTGTCGCAAGACCGTGCGGCATTCGAGCAATCCAAGCGAGAGTGGAACATCGAGATTGAATCCATCAAGGCATCCACCGAGGCCGAGATGGAATCGCGCGACCAGGCCGTCGAATCCGAACTCCAGGCACGTCTTGAAACCGTGAATCAAGAACTGGAGGAGCGAAGGTCCGTCCTCGATGAGGAGATGGCCACCCGTCGAAAAGAAATCGAACAGGAGCGGGAGCAGACGAGAAGCGAGTTGGACAAGCTCGATAAATCGTTAAAAGCCCGTGAAACTGAACTCGATGAGACCCGGTGCCAGGAAAGGGAAAAACGCCGGGCAGAGGCTGAGCGGTTGGCGGACCGTCAGTCGCTTCTTGAAGATCTGGAAAAAGATCTCTCCAACCGAGAAGCAAGCCTGTCCCGTGATTCCGCGATCATCGAGGAGTCGAAGCGCAAGTGGGAACGCGAGTCTCAGTCACGCAGGGAAGCGACGGAATCCGAGATCCAATCCCGGTTGGTGGCGACGGATGAGGAAATCAACCGTCGCGTATCGCTGCGTGAATCGCAGTTTTCCGCACGGGAAAAGGAGTTCGCACAACAGCAGAAACAGATAGACGAGAGACGAAAACAACTCGATGAGCGGGAGGCGAGAAAGTCTACCCTCGATGCAGAGAAGGCCGCCAGTCAAAAAGAGATCGAACGGGAGTTGGAGCGGACAAGAGGAGAACTGGACAAGCTAGACGAATCGTTAAGAGTCCGGGAAGCCGAACTCGACGAGACAAAACGAAGGGATGAGGACAAACGCCGGGAGGAGACCGAACGGTTGGCGGAGCGGGAGTCGGCTCTGGAAGTCCTGGATAAAGATCTTTCCATCCGAGAAGCGAGCCTGTCCCGTGATGCTGCGATCCTCGAGGAGTCGAAGCGAAAGTGGGAACGCGAGACTCAATCACGCAGGGAAGCCGCGGAATCCGAGATCCAATCCCGGTTGGCAGCGGCGGATGAGGAAATTAACCATCGCGTATCGATGCAAGAATCGCAGATTGCCACACGGGAAAAGGAGTTCGCACAACGGCAGGAGCGAATAGAAGCGAAACGGAAACAGCTCGAAGCGGAGTTCAAGGCCCGTCAATCCCGAATCGCAGAGACCCATCGCCGGGAAATCGAGAAAATCGAAGAGCAGACTGCCCAGTTGAACAAACGCCGATCAACTCTGGAGGCCTTCGAAAAAGACCTGACCGGGCGGGAGCAGGCGCTCACCCGTGCGAGTGAGGTGCACCAGGGCTCGAAGCAACAGTGGCAGCAGGAGGCCCGGCTGCTTCAGCAGTCCGCGGATGAGGAGATCGAGAAACGCCGCTCGGTCCTTGAGGCCGAGTTTGCCTCGCAACAGAGAGAGGTGGCACAACAGCGGCTGCGGATGCTCGAAAAGCTGGCCCGGCTCCGGTCGAGGCTGAACTCACGGGAAGCCGCGCTCACGGAATCCAGTCATGCGGAAACAGAGAAGCTGCGTGAAGAAACCGAACGGTTGGCGGTTCGTGAATCCGAGCTGGAAAAACTGGAACAACAGCTCTCCGAGCGAGAGGCACGCATCACAAAGTCGCACCAGGCGCTGGAGTTTGCACGTGATGCGTTGGACACGGAAATGGAATCGCACCGGCAAGCGGTCGAGTCCGAGATTTGTTCCCGGCTGGAATCGGTCGATCGGGAGATTCAGGAGAAACGACT
>CAYXGR010000410.1:0-3178 GCA_964464525.1 uncultured Planctomycetaceae bacterium | reverse complement strand
GACGAAGGGGTGATCAGCCGACAATCGCGGGCGTCTTGGCGGCGCCGCTGCCGGACAGCGATAGCATCCGATCCAGCGCTATGCGCGCGAGCGTCCGCGTCTCCGGATCGACGGTGATCCGATTGGGGATGCGACCGGCGAGAAGCTCGTCCAGGGTCCAGAGCAGATGCCGCATATCGATCCGGTACATCGTCGTGCAGAGGCACTGAATGCCCGCGAGCAGCCGAACCGATTTGTTGCCCTCAAACCGCCGCGCCAGGCGGTTCACAAGATGAACCTCGGTCCCGACAGCCCACCGGGAACCCGCCTCCGCCTCCTCGATCGTCTTGATGATAAACGAGGTGCTGCCCGCCAGATCGGCCTTCTCCACCACCTCGCGGGTACATTCGGGGTGGACGATCACCCGGATATCCGGATCGGCAGCGCGGACGGCATCGACCTGCTGAGGCGTAAAGAGCATGTGGACGCTGCAATGGCCCTTCCAGAGCAGGATCGTCGCCCGCTGGATCTCGGCGTCGCTGAGCCCTCCGTCCGGCACGGCAGGATCGTAAACAGCCATCGATTCCGGTGGCCAGCCCATGTCGCACGCGGTATTCCGGCCGAGGTGCTGATCGGGCAGAAACAGGATCTTGCGCTGAGCGGATGCGTTTTCTGGAGATTCACCCTTCAAGGCCCATTCCAGAACCTGTCGGGCGTTCGAGCTGGTGCAGCAGGCCCCATCCTGGCCACCACAGAAGGCCTTGATCGCCGCCGTGGAGTTGACGTAGGTGATGGGGATGATCCTGGCATCGGTCGCCGCAGCCAGCCGCGGCCAGGCATCCTCCAATTGGTCGATCTCGGCCATGTCGGCCATGCTGCAACCGGCCGACAGATCGGGGAGAATGACCTTGACGCGGTCATCGGTGAGGATGTCGGCGGACTCGGCCATGAAATGGACTCCGCAGAAGACGACATATTCGGCGTTCTTCTGGGCGGCGGCCAGTTGAGAGAGCCGGAAGCTGTCCCCCTTGAAATCGGCGAATTGGATGACATCGTCCTGTTGATAGTGGTGGCCGAGTATTACTAACCTCTTTCCCAGGCTAGATTTGCGCTCGTGGATGCGGACGAGGAGCTCATCATCGGACAGATCCGTGTATTGGGGTGGGAGCGGGGGTTGGTAGAGCATGGTGCAGGTGCCTCTTTCTGGGATTCTAGTCTATAGGATTGTCGGCATTCTACAATGGGCAGTCTCTATCGAACCTTCGGGCGGGTTCATGACACTCTACGCGGGTTCTGTTCGGAGCCTTGTCGCGTCAGTGTGGGGTTCTTTCTGGAGTGGGCGGTTGATCATGGGTCCCACTCGCTTGCGCTCGGGGCTCGGATTCGGGGTATGGAGCGTCGGCCCTGTGAATTTTTCCGTTGATTGGAATCAGCCGAAGATGCGAGCATCGTTAATGTCCTGTTACAAAACAGATTACGAATATTCGAACAAATCAGGATGATTCAAGGTAAATATCATGAAACATTTTCGTTGATATGAGGGTCTAAGGTCAGATATAATGACCTGTTTGGGCAATTCGCTCGTAACATAAACAAGAACAGGGGCCTAGAACACCCCGGAAGCAAGGACAATCAAGTTGGAATTGGGCATTACACAACAACAAAGTGCGGATCTGAATTTTTTCCTCTACCGACGTGCGCTGCATCCCGAGCTGTTCCACATCTATCTGGAAAAGCACATCGAATACAGCAATTTTCAGGCGGATATCTGGATCGTCGGGCTCTCCCATCTGGTGACCATCCAGAGCAATGGAACCTTGATCACTGAGCTGACAGCCAGCCCCAGCGAGCTGTTGACCGACCGCAATCTGGTCACCCAGTTCCGTTTCCGGGGTGAGCGGGATTTCCAGTACCGCTTCAGCGAGAATATGCGGTATATCTTCAGCAGCCAGATCGAGGAGACGACCGAGCATATCTTCCGCACGACCTATCGCGATCTGCAGGGGTATGCCATGCGGAAGGGACTCTATGTCCCCTACGAGCAATGGGAAACCAACGGGCTGGTCCCCTTCTCGTTCATCGACTACGAGATGCGTCAATACGAACTGCATATTCACGCCTACCACGCCTATCCGGGCGAGTGGCGTTTCCTGAGAACGCAGTCGATCTTCGAGACGCGGCCGGGCGGTCGAAGCTCCACGTAAACCGGGATTACATCATGCACTGGACACGCCTTTTGGGGCGGGGGATCTGTCGCTGGGGGGTCGCCTGTGCGCTGGTTCTGTGCGTGCAGGTTGAGACCGCCACGGCTCAAAGGCGGCCGGGCGGCCGTGGTGATCTACCGGGCGGCCGTCCGTCCCGGAACGATCCGACCGATCCGGCTCGGCGCGATGCGGCCCTCCAACGCAAGGCCGATCGCTACTTTCAGGCGGGCCAGCGTCTCCTGGCCAAAGGGAAGATCAAACGCTCGATCTCCAAGTTCAAAAGCGTTATCGAATTGGTGGGAACGGCTGGGCTCGGTCAGGCCTCCTTTGCTCAGTTGATGACCTTTCATCAACAAGGGATTCTTGCCCTTGATCAGGTTCGAAAGCTGATTGAGGATCAGCAGTATCGAGACGCCTTGAAACTGGCCAAGGAAACGCGAACCCTCTATGCCAACCTGTTTGGCGGGATTGAGGTGGCCGGCGAGATGCCGAACATCTCTCGCCTCGCGGTCGGGTTGATCAAGTCGATCGAGAAGAATCCTGCCGCAAAAATCGAAATTCAGGAATACGAGGCGAGTAAGCGGGCGAAGAAGATTCCCAGGCAGCGTCGGCAGGCGAAGAAGGACGCCCGGCTGTATTTGAACTTGTATAAAACCCTGGGCACCCTCTCCAAGCGATATCCCGATTGCCCCACGGGCAAGCGTTGTGCCAGGGAAGCGTCGAAGCTCCGGCGCGACAAGAAAATCTGGCGTATCATTCAACGCGAGCACGAGCGGCGTTTTATTGCGTCGACATTATCCAGCATAGAACAGTTCGAAAAGGCCGGTCTCAGCAAAGAAGCGGCCGAGGAATTCAAAAAGCTCAAGCACAAATATCCGACGAAGAGTCTTGAACAACTGCGGAAGATGGCCGAGGGATAGCCGCCGCGGACTGCCTGTTTTGTTCATGATTGGGTTCGCGATTTCATAGTCCCGCTTACCTGGCTTCCCGCTAAG
>CAYXGR010000409.1:0-3180 GCA_964464525.1 uncultured Planctomycetaceae bacterium | reverse complement strand
TATCGTGACGGGTAAGCATGCCCAATCCCAGCCCAGTTCACCCATCCGTCACATCCGTTGTTGTGTCTTGGCTCATTTCGAAGTTACGCAATATCCCCCCCGCATCTGTATCCTGAAATTTCAAATATCAAATCTGAAATTCCATAGGCATGCTTACCCACCCCGATGAGGCCGGGGTGTGTAAGCATGGCACCCGGCGATCAATCGTTTCCAAGTTCATAGACTTGAAACGTCTGGTTGGCGAAGACCGTCAGAAGTGGATCCAGCTCTGGATTGTGCGTCTGATGATCGGTGACCAGATAGCGGGCGCCGTATTCCCGCGCGATCGTGGTGGCCCGAGATAGATCCATCGCCCGATAGCCTTCGCGCGCCTCATCGAATGATTGAAAATGACAGCCGCATATAGATTCCAATCGGCGATACCATTCGATCGTATCCTTCGGAAGAATCGGCATGCACTTCCAATCCACGACGACCGCACGTTTCGCGCCCAACCGAAAACCAGCCAACCCAGGTGGGATAATAAAAACATCACCCGAATCCGTCCGTATCCGGCACCACTCATACAAGACCTGTTCGTTCGCCTCCGGAGGCGGTCCGGCCAGATCCTTGCGGACCGACCCCATACGCATCAAGAAGGCCGCGATGCACAAGGGAATCAATAATCTCCCCACCGGCAGGACAACAGGCCACGTGGGGTCCATCCATCGTTGCTGCCGTGCGAGCTTCCAGGCGAGCCCCGCTATCACGAATAGGGCAATCAGCACAACACCAGTTTTACCACAGCCGCCGAAGTATAACCCCGCGATCAATCCTCCCAGAATCATCCCACTCGACATCCATCGAAGATTCGTTGCGGAGGCCAGGCGGCCGGCAAGCAATGCTGTAGCGATGACACCCAAACACGAGAGTCCATAAGAGTTTACCCCGCAGGCATAGAGCACGGCCCCAAACACACACCAGAGCAACAGCGTCTTGGGCGTCGATAAGACGGGGATCTGCGCGGACCTGACCAGGGCTCCAGCCACAGCTATCTGAGACGCGAGTATTAAAAATGGAGCCAGACGATACGGAAAGATCAGGGCCACGGTGTCGATGGGGATGACGGTCGTAAACAGAATGCCAACCACCACAATCAAACCAAGAGCGGCAAGTACCGTCATCGTCATTCGATTCGGACGAAGTTTCGGCGGCACGATCCATACCGCGATTCCACCCGTCAGCAATAGCAATGCAAAACGGATGAATGGCTCCATCCCCCACGTCAGCGGCCGAGAGTGATAGGGCATGTAAATATCGTGAAGGATGGTCGCGGCAAACGCCGAATCGGTCGTCTGCTCAACCGAGCGTGACCCGACGACGAAAGGCAGATGGTATAAGACAGATAGCGCAATGGGGCCGACGACCTGCAGTGCCCGGTGAACGCCGATTCGATTCAGATTGATGGCCACGACCAGGCCGACGAGCACGACCGACCAGACCATGTAATTGATGTGAAACACACCGGCTATCAATAGAATCACGCCGGCGGACTTGTATCGCTCGCCGGTCAGGCACACAAGCCCCACCAGGAGTCCCACCGCCCCAATCGTGGAGGGCTGAAAGTAGTTGTTGATGATCGATGTCCAACCGATATAGGGCCGGGGAATGAGAATGATCAGCAAGGCAGTCACCGCGGTGACCAACAAAGGCATTCGATAGTATCGCCGCGCAAGGGCGTAGATACTCAAGATAAAAACCATCGCAAAAAATGCGTTGGCACAGGCAAACGCGATGTCCAGCGGCGCCGCGTCGGCAAGAAGGATGATTAACCGATTGAATGCTGAATGATGCGGTTGGGTATGAGTGGTAAACCAGTCGTTCGCCAGGAGATCAGGGTTGATCGCGTGAAGGCCATGTAACAGGTATTGCCGCAGGTTTCCACTGCCGTATCCAAGGCCGTTCGCCAGCGCGAAACCGATCCCAAGAAATATCAGCGAAGGAATAACATAATACGATTGCCGAAGTCTCAGCATTGTTTCATGGCGAGAATAGCCTGGTTGACACAGACCGGGCCGAGAAACCGTCCAAACCGATCCAGGTATTTCAGCACCGGATGAAACAACGAAATCTGGAATGGGAACAGATGAATCCCGCGCCGATCGAGAATACGTACATTTTCATGCTCAAACCATGAATGAAAATCCGACCACCGAGGCCAGTTCTCGATCCCCTCATACGGACGTAGCTTGAGCTTGTTGGCGAGCACACAGAGCCAATGCCAGAAGTGATTATTCGAGGTGATCGCAACCAATCCACCCGGGCGACACACGCGGATCAGCTCGCCGACAGCCACCTGCGGCTTAAGCGTATGTTCGATGCACTCCGAGGAAATGACGACATCAAAGCTGTTCGTATCAAACAATAGATCGAGCACGTTTCCACAAACGGTCCTGGCCCGACACTTTCTCTTCACCTGTTCGAGAAGCCGAGGGCCAATATCCAGCGCCGTCACTTCGGCGCCTCTTTGAGCAGCCCGCTGGCTGAACCAGCCTGTACCACAGCCGGCATCCAGCACCTTGCGCCCACTCAGATCGTAATCCCGCAAAAACACATCAAATATCGTCTCAACCCGGCGACGCATATCGTACATGTTCATGATCGTGTCGAATCGATCGGCGATCGAATCATAGAACAGTTCAATCGGCGGAGTCGCCTTCGGCATTTCATCATATCGAAGTTGCTCCGCCGTCAGGCGACCGGCGAAAATCGGAAGATCAACAACGGAGCGAATCTGATCCTTCACGTGCGGCAAAAGATCACGATCAGATAGATCAAGGGTGAAATCCGAACCAAGTGGAGTTCCATGATCCGCGGTCGAGGGTTTCGATGTTCGATCCTCAATCCCGAAGGCTGTGGGCGTACCGATCTCAAGCGTCATGGCGATCTCATGAAATATGAATAAGTAGAGCGCATCCATGCGCCCCTGCATATATCGGAAGGCGGACTCGGGGAATTGATTACTCGAAGGATCGCATGGCGATCGCGCAATTATTGCGCAACCCATCAGAGCCGCGACCGTAAGGGAGCGGTCGGCGCACGCATGTTAAGAATGATTCCACGACCTCTAAGTCATAACATTCCATCGCTGTCATGACGACTAAACGATCACGGCGATTCAGCACCCACCGATTCCACAAG
>CAYXGR010000408.1:0-3180 GCA_964464525.1 uncultured Planctomycetaceae bacterium | reverse complement strand
ATAGCCCTGTGGCACCGGTTTCCAACATAGCCCTGTGGCACCGGTTTCCAACCGGTGCGTGTCCCAGGTTTCAAATCTGCAGCACAGGTTTTAGGATGCACTCATGAATCATGACGGAGGATAATGCTCGATGCTCAATGTCACATTCCACGGAGCCGCTCAGGAAGTCACCGGATCTATGCACCTCATCGAGGCCGACGGCAGGCTCATCGCCCTCGACTGCGGCCTCTTTCAGGGTCGCCGCGCCGAAACGATCGAAAAAAACCAGACCTTCCCCATCGATCCATCCAAACTCCACGCCGTCGCCCTCTCACACGCACACATCGACCACTGCGGACGACTCCCCCTCCTCGTCAGGAACGGCTTCACCGGAAACATCTACGCAACCCCGGCCACCCGCGACCTCTGCGCCCTCCTCCTCTCCGACTCCGCCCATATCCAACAGGAAGATGCCAAGTACCTCAACAAAAAACGTGCCCGTAAGGGCCAACCCCCAGTCAGCCCCCTCTACACCGAAGAGGATGCCGTCAAAACCATCGCGCTTTTCCACGCCATTTCCCAGAGTCAGACTTTTTGGATCACGCGCCGCCTCAAGGCCCGTTTCCACCACACCGGTCACATGCTCGGCGCCTCGTCGATCGAACTGGAATACCTCCCCCCCGACGGAAAACCACCCGTCCGCCTCGTCTTCACCGGCGACGTCGGCCGCTGCGACATGCCTATCCTGCGAGATCCCAACCCCTTCCCCCCTTGCGACTACCTCATCACCGAAAGCACCTACGGCGGTCGCCTCCATCCCCCCAGCGCCGACCTCAAGGGACAACTCGCCGAAATTGTGAACGACACAATCGCCCGTCGCGGCAAGATCATCATCCCCGCCTTCAGCGTCGGCAGAACACAGGTGATCGTCTATTTCCTGCACCAGCTCCAACAGGAGGGGTTGATCCCCAAGATCCCCACCTTCATCGACAGCCCCCTCGCCGTCAACGCCACCGAAGTCTTTCGCCTTCATCCCGAACTCTTCGATTCGGACGCGCGCCAATTCCAGAGGCAAACAGGAGACATCCTCGGCGCCGACAACTGCCACTACATCCGCGATGTCGAGGACAGCAAGAAAATCAACCGCCGCCGAAACTCCTGCATCGTCATCTCCGCCAGCGGCATGTGCGAGGCTGGTCGCATCCGCCATCACCTCAAAAACAACATCCGCAGCGACAAAAACACCATCCTCATCGTCGGCTTCCAGGCCGCCCACACCCTCGGCCGAAGGCTCGTCGAACGCCAACCCCACATCGGAATCTTCGGAAAAAAATACAAACGTAAGGCACAAGTCGAAGTGCTCAACGGCTTCAGTGCCCACGCCGACCGCGACGAACTCCGAAGCCTCCTCAAACCCCTCATGCCCCATTGCAAAAAGGCTTTCCTCGTCCACGGCGAGCCGGACCAGATGACCCAATTCCAGAACCACCTGCGCGATGACGGCTTCAGTGATATAGAAATGCCAGAATCCGGAAATCGCTTCGAGCTGAACGGTCAACCAACCCCGTAAGCATCACAAATAAGATAACTTCCCGGTTTTGGAAGGCCCTTGGCCGACCGCAGCAGTATCGTTACCCCAAACGTCGGGAAATTTTTATCTCGCTGATCCAAAGCCAGCCGATGCCCACAAAAAAACGAGCGGGGCGCCACCCAGGAAACAGCCCGGGCTCGTGGCCGAATCCTGATCGCGCCCCGCTCAAATCCTTCTACCAATTCCACACAAAAAACCTGTTATCGACTGTGGAACAGGTGGGGCAAATAACATGCCCAATCATTAGCCAGGTGAGTATAAAGTTTGTGATGTGTTTACAACTATTTTTGCAGTAAAGAATTAAACCAAATTCATTCATCCGGGCTCAACTCACCCGCCAGACCATTTTTTAGTGTATAGGGAAATATAGCCCACACCTAAGACTAATCCTGGGAATAGTACCAGATGGGCCCATGACATAATCGGCATCGCTATTGCTGGCTTCTGGCCGGGTATTTTTTTGTTTGCCACCGACTTCAGTCGGTGGTGGACGCCATTCACAAAGACGCCGCAGCCGGCTTCAGCCGGGCTTTCAAGACTCGACCCCGCGAGATGGCAATGACCCGTCCAAACTGTCGCGGACCCGTATCAGATTGGACGTTTCAGCGTTTCCCCGCTACCGGTCGAACCAGAACCGCATCCCCCTGCGCCGTACACCGACCGGCGGCCGTGCGCTGTTGAGCCAGATGAATAATGGCGTTCGCCCCATGCCGCGCGGCCGCAGCCTTCAACGCCAACGTCGCCTCCCCCGGCGTCCGATACCCCTCCACAAAGGTCGCCTCGATCTGACGTACCACCTCAAAGCCCGCCACATCCCCGGTCGAACTCGTCGCGATAATCTTCCCCGCATCCCGCCGGTCGGCTTCCTGATCGGCCTCCGATCGCCCGGCATAAGCCTGAAGTCGAGGATGAAGCGGTGCCGCCCCGGCCCTCCTGCGCTGCCACCGCCGACCAAGACGCTGAAGCCCCACAAGCAGGATCAGGACACCCGTGATCCAGACAAGCAGACCTTGATTTTCAACCAGCCACCGCAACGGATCCATACCCGCGAATTATAACAACTCCCCTGATCCCGCGGCAGGGTCCGTGACACCACAGACGGGTCATCGGATCCCGGCGCGCCCGGGCCAGCCGGAATCATGAATGGGATATATTCACCGGGAAATGTTCGCTGGAATATGGCCACATGGGATATGGTCACATAGGTGAGGGTCGGCTTCAGCCGACCGGCGTTTGCCACCGACTTAAGTCGGTGGTCGGCACCTTGCACTATTCCCTTCAGCCGGCTTCAGCCGGACTTTCATGGCCCCGATTCCGACGAGATGGAATCCGATCTACCTGAACAATCACTCCACCCGCGCATGGGTGCCCCATCCTTCATAAAAAGAACGGGCGGGGAATAACCATTCAATCCGAACCCCGAGGCACGGGAAACCCAAAGGGCTTGCCATCCGCCAAATCACCGTTTCTAATAATGGTCTTCCTAAAGTGCGACGCCCCAGCGATCCGAAAAAAAGGATCCCCCGGCGCAGCCAGGCCCCCATCGTCTAGTGGCCCAGGACACCGGCTTTTCATGCCGGCGACAGGGGTTCGACTCCCCTTGGGGGTGC
>CAYXGR010000407.1:0-3182 GCA_964464525.1 uncultured Planctomycetaceae bacterium | reverse complement strand
TGGGCGTTGATTCGTCACATGCAACCTGCCATTACTACGATGGCCTTCCGGTCTCGGTTCATGGGATCCGCTCGGATCGTCGGAAATCGAATCCCGTCGTTGGGGAAATTTACCCTTGACACACCCAGTCGTCAAAACTACCGTGCGGGCAGAGGGTTAGCACAACAGGGACGCTCACGCCCGTAGGCGAAATCCCAATATTTCCGGTCTGTCGATCCCTTGTTTCCGGGCCATTCCGCTTTTGGTATGTGCGGGGAGGGCCTGGCCACTCATACTAATGGTGGCTCAATTCAAATGAACGCATCCCTATCGGCATCTTATCGCGGGCTTCCGCCCGGCACAGTGACCGCGCTGGTTGAGGCCTCCTCTGCGATCAATGCATCGCTGGATCTGAGAGAGGTGCTGCAAGCGATCACGCGGACCGCGGCGGTGGTTCTTCGATCGGAGGCGTCGAGCGTATTGCTGCTGGATAGGCGTCGAAACAAGCTAGTGTTCATGGCGGCAGTGGGGGATCGGGGATCTGCGCTGATCGGCGAGGAGTTCGATGCAAATCTGGGGATTGCCGGTCGCGTCTCGACGACGGGGGAGCCGGTGATCGTGAGCGATGTGAGCCAGGATCAGGACTTCTTCCGTGGGATCGACGCGAAGAGCAGCTTTCAGACGCACGGCCTGCTTGCAGCTCCGTTAATCTGGAAGGACGAGACCATCGGCGTCGTTGAGGTGTTGAACAAGATCGGGGGGGGGACCTACGGCGAGGATGACAAGACTGTCTTGCAGATTTTCGCAAACCTGGCCGCGAGCGGGGCACACAACGCGGCGAAGCACGAAAAAGTTGTTCGTGAGAATCGGGGTCTGCGCGAGACGCTGAGCGTTGCGACTCCGGTCATCGGTAACTCGTCCGCGCTGAAGCGGGTGACCGACATGGTGAATCGGGTCGCCGGCAGCAATGCGACGGTCCTGCTGTTGGGCGAGACCGGCACGGGGAAGGAAGTGACGGCGCGTCAGGTTCGCAGCGCGAGCCCTAGACGGGACAAGCCGTTTATCGCGATCAACTGTGCTGCACTTCCGGAGACGTTGCTGGAGAGCGAACTGTTCGGTCACGAGAAGGGTGCGTTTACCGGCGCCCACGCGGATAAGATGGGCCGGTTCGAGATGGCGGACGGGGGGACTCTGTTTCTGGACGAGATCGGTGATATATCGCAGAGCACGCAGGTGAAGCTGTTGCGGGTGTTGCAGGAGAAGGAATTCGTCCGGGTGGGGGGGACACATACGATCGCGACGGATGTTCGGATCATCGCGGCGACGAATCGAGATCTTCGCGAGGCGATGGAGAACGGGGACTTCCGGGAGGATTTATATTATAGACTTAATGTGTTTCCGATCGAACTGCCGCCTCTTCGGAAGCGGTCGGAGGATATTCCGCTTCTGGTCGATCACTTCATCAACATTTCGGCGCGTGAGCTGGCCTGTCCGAAGCCCGCGGTGAGCAACGAAGCGATGGCGCTGATGGCCGCCTATCGATGGCCGGGCAACATCCGCGAGCTTCAGAATGTTCTGGATCGGGCCGTGCTGCTGGCCGATGGCGGCACGATGACGGCGGCCCATCTTCCTCGCGAGATTGCCGGTGACGAGGCGCCTCGGGGAAATGACAAGTCCGAATCGTCGCTGTGGGGTTACGAAAAGGCGTTGATCATCAAGGCGTTGCGGGAAAATGGCTGGAATCAGTCGAAGGCCGCGCGCAGCCTGGGAATCAGTCGCGACAATCTGCGCTATCGCGTGAAGAAATACGAGATCGAGAAGGAGTAAGGGGAAACGTCAAAACGTCAAAACGTCAAAACTTCGAAATTAAAACGAAAAAAAACATATAAAAGAATAAAGGCGGTGGTGGGGTGAATGGCGAAAGGTCCCCTGTCATGCGATAACGGTTGGGGGGGGATTGGCGGTTTTGGCTTGATTTCCACCTATGAGATTCAATCGACTGATGTTCGGGACCGGCGCGTTGCGTTGAGGCTATGCCTCGCAACACGCGAACACGGCGAGGTCGATCTGGAGCGTCATGTCAGCACGTTCATGGCGTATGCCCGGGTGATGTCGATCGACTTGAGCCGGCAGTGGCATTGCGAGTCGGAGGGGCGTTGGCTATCGGCGTGCACGTGCATTGAATCGCCGGGCCGGACGGCGATGCTTCTGTTGCCCGCCGGTGGTGGGGCGAATGGGGCCGACGGGGTTGCATTAAGACAACTTGTAGCGCATGCGATCGAGCAGGAGTCCAGTCGAGATATTCGCCTGCTCCAGGCGTTGATCGAGGAGGATGATTCGGAGAATCGTCGGGTGCTAGAGGACGCGGCTTTTTGGGAGGTAGCCGTGCTTCGCTATCTGGAACTGAAGCTCAATCGCGGTCTGCGGCATCCGGCACCGCGCGTACCGGATGGATTGGACGGGGGGGAGTTGGAATGGATTCACTATGGTCCCGAGACACATTCGGCGTTTGGGGAATTGATTCGGGCGACGTATGAGGATGGGCTGGATTGTCCGGGCCTGAGCAATCTGCGGGAGATGGAAGACGTGATCGCGGGCCACAAAGCCTCCGGCCGGTTTGATCCTCGTCGGTGGCATCTGTTGCGGAGCGGGGGGGGGCCGGTCGGCTGCCTGCTGATGGGGGCGCACGCGCTTTTGCCGATTCAGGAACTTGTCTATATGGGAGTCCATCCTTCGTATCGCGGCCGGGGTGTGGGGCGATACATGCTTGATTACTGTCTATATATGGCCCATCGCGAGCCTTGCCAATCCGTCACGCTTGCGGTCGATTCGAACAACCTGCCTGCTCGGCTGCTGTACGAAAAAGCAGGATTTCGGCTGACCCACCGCCGCCGGGCGATGATCCGGCCGCTCCATCTTAGTCCGGAAATAACATAGGAAGTGCCTCGGATGGGGGGGTTGTCCACCGATTTTGCACGAGGCTGAATCGGGTGTGGACAACTAGTGGAGCAAAAAAAAAACGCAGTTCTAAGTTTCTATTTCACCGATCATCGTGCCCTGTGCACAATGTTTCCGGCAATTTCTTAATTGACTGGAAAGGGCGCAATACTTACACTCTCTGCTCGGCAGGCAAGGAACGGCTTTATTGCTCGACTGTTTTCGATGTTTCATCGGGCCGGAAGGCACCGAATCATTAGAAGTCG
>CAYXGR010000406.1:0-3211 GCA_964464525.1 uncultured Planctomycetaceae bacterium | reverse complement strand
TCACGGGGCTTCCCCGCGAAGCGGGCTTCAGGCCGGCCCCTTGGGGCCGGTGAAATGGAGCCCATCCATTCAGCCCGTTTCAACGGGCTTCCTGATAGGAGGCTACTGGTGACTGAAATAGCTCCGAACTACACCCGCCGATTGTGTCATGGACCCCAGTGGTTCTGGCAGGGCCTATCAGTTTCCGGTCCTTTCGTCCGCCGATGCCTCAGTACCCTCCACATGCCCTGTTTCCACGGTCCGCTCGTCGAACCAAGAGTGTGGCCCCCCGTCCCGGCACATTATATTGACCTCCACAGCCGCCCTGATTGCTACCGGCTTGAACGACAGGTTGCCGGATGGGAATTGCACCCACTGAAGATCCTTCTTGTTCTTATTTCATTTCGACGTTTTGACGTTTCCCCGACTTGCCAACACCCAGCACTGCGGCGACGATGAACCCCTATGAATCGCCGCTTCGCAACCGGTCTCCTTGCCATCCTCATCGCCGCCAACGCGGCCGCCGTCCTCCTCTACTCCGGCGATGGACCCATCGATACCTCCTCGATCAACGCCCTCGGAGACGAGGCATCCTGGCATCCGATCCTCAAAGCAATCGCGGAAGGACTCACCCTCCCCATCCCCACCACCCACATCGCCGATATCAGAGATGGAATCATCCTGATCGCCCCCGGTCTCAGTCTCCTCCTGTTGAGCCTCTACACAATCCTGACCGGCCAATCATCCAATCCAACCAACAATCCACCCCGATTCCGAAACAGTGCCGATCTTTGGCTCCAGGCCACCGCCGTGGCGGTCCTGATCATCGCCAGCCTATCGGCACTGGCCAATCATCGACTCGACCTTTCGTGGGGCTGGATCGCCCGATTCGCCGCCGGCGCCGGCTGGGCCATTCTCATCGCCCGATCTCTCAACACCGATCAAGTCCGACGCGCAACCCTAGGCTTGCTCATCGTCGCCCTCATCTGCCTCGCCCTGACGATCGCACACCGCACCGACCACGGTCTCGCACACTTCACCTGGCCCATCGGCCCCATCACCCCGACAGCCGCCTTCGCCGCCCTCTGGGCAAGCATCGCGATCATCCTCGTAATGACATCCCTCGTACAAATAAGGCATCCCATACCCCCTGTGGCACCGGTTTCCAACCGGTACGAGCAGCAGGTTTCAAGCGCGGACCCACGAGAACCCAGATCCATCCTGAAACAATTCGGCCCGACCCTTGCGTGCGGCCTCCTCCTCAGCCTAATATCTATATTCGTCTTACAACAAACCCACCGCCGAGCGCCGGCTATGGGTCTCATCGCCGGCCTGCTTCTCGCCACCGCCGCTTTGCTGTGGATCCGACATCGTTCCCGCCGCCTCGGGTTCGTACTCGCGGCCACCGGCATCGCCGGAATTCTCCTCGCCGCGGGTTACGTCACCACCCAACTCCGAAGCACCGACACCGAAGCCTCCGGAGCACTCGCCCTACGCTTCGCCTATTGGAAAATAGCGATGGCCGATCTGGTCCCGAAACACATCTCCCTCGGCACCGGACCCGACTCCTTCGTCATTGAAATGACCAACACCGTAGCACCCCTCCGAGCCGCCGCCCCCCATTTCTACCACGGAAATATTAACTTCTATGCACACAATGAATGGATACAGGCGGCCATAGAATTGGGAATCCCCGGCGCCCTCTTCTATCTCGCACTTCCCCTCGGTGTCATGGTCCTCGCGTGGAGACGACTGACAGCTCAGCCGGACGATCCCGAACCGCCGAATGGTTCAACCCGCGCCACCACCCTCGCACTCATCGCCGGTCTCACAACAATCCTCGTCACCGAATCCGCAAGCATCACCCTCCGAGGCCCTATGATGCCCGTCTGGTACTGGACCCTCCTCGGATTGCTGGCAGCACTCAACAGGGAAAACCTCCCCGTACCCAGGACAAGCAGGATCACACTCTCATCCCCCGTCCGCTGCTTCGCCTTCTTGGCCCTGGGCCTCTGTTGCCTCGGCCTCTCGATCACCGACCTGGCACACAGCAGTGCAGATAAGGATCCATTCACGCCACTCAAACAGAGGGGCCGCGATCGACTGTACGCAAACAAGACAATCGTAGCCAGACAACAGGCCGCGGTCTTCGCCTCCACCCTCGCCAAAACGACAAACGATGAAAAAATCGCCGCCGAAGCCGTCACTCTCTGGCAAGAACTGTACGAACTCATCCCCGCGTTCCGGGACACCCCCGCCCGCTACGCGGAGACCTTGCTAAGCACCAATCGACAAGACGAGGCCCGGCGGGTGCTCGAACATGCAATCGAGCATCTCGATCCATACGCCCCGGAATCGAACACCCTCTATGCCCAACTTCGCTCGGACGACCCGATCTTACAGCTCCAATGTGTCAAAAGAGCAATCCGCAACGCGGAATTGAATAACACACTGCGATCCATTCTGGAGGAACTGGTAAGCAATCCGGCCGCGACAGACATGCTTGAAACAGAATTGCAGCGGGCCCGCGCCGCAGCAGACGAAAAAACACCGCCCAAGGAAACCGACAGCCCGGCCGAGTGGCTCCGCGTTGCCGCCTTTCTCGAATTCCGTTCCGGTCAAACCAAACAGGCCCTCGCCGACCAGCACCGAGCGGCCGATTATTACGCCTCCCTCGAACAATCGAACAACCGATACCGACGTGGACACAAAGCGGAGTCAGATGTCTACTTCACATTGGCACAAATGCGCTTCGAGGCGAATATCGCCGACTACCCCGCCGCATGCGAGGCCATCCGATCCGCCGAACGCTATGCCGTACTCGGTATCGCCCACGAACACGTGGCCCACCCCGAACCAGAACGCGGCTTCATCGGCGGAGAGGTCGTCCCCACCGAATTTCCCGAACGACTGTTCCCTTTGTGGCGATTCTCCGCCCTGCTACACATCATGACCGGCAACGAGGATCTACTCGTCGCACGAATCCTCTCGTTCCTGCCGGAATCAAAACGAACCAATGAAGGAGTTCACACCGCCCTCGCCACACTCTACCGTGAAGCCCATGCGGCGCTCACACGACTGCCTGTCGAAAAACGACCGGCGCATTATCATGCTCTAGGAGAAAAGATAAGACAATTTACACCCGATTCCAACGCGTCGGGCGACTGAGAGTGCGTCCCAATAGCCCTGTGGCACCGGTTTCCAACATAGCCCTGTGGCACCGGTTTCCAAC
>CAYXGR010000405.1:2080-3212 GCA_964464525.1 uncultured Planctomycetaceae bacterium | reverse complement strand
TGTTGTTCTGAAAATTAAATCCAGCATGGGTGCCCCATCCTTTCTCAAAAGAAAGGTTGGGGAATAAGCTTGACACGCCGGGGCTCCGAATAGAACCCGCGTATAGTGTCAGGCATTCATATCGCGCACCCAAACCCGAATCGTCTTTGGATCGGCCCGCACAGCCGGTATAATAGCCTGATTGCTGCTGATTGCACAGTGGCTGTTCATAACAGAGGCCTGCGTTCTTCTATTTCAATGGAATCATTCTGGGCGATCCTGCGCCCTGACATCGGATACTCGACATGGGTGAACACGAGGTCTCCAACGAGGTCGACGCCGGCGAGCGGCGTCAATACATGCAGCGCCTGCTGACAGATGTGCAGGCACTCGAGGAGATGCTCGCGCGGGGCATGCTCGAATCCGGTCGAAGCCGGATCGGCGCCGAGCAGGAGCTGGTCCTGATCGACTCGGCCTATCGCCCGGCCCTCTGCAACATGGAGATCATTCGCAGACTCGACGATCCGATCTTCACGACCGAGCTTGCCCGATTCAATCTCGAATTCAACCTGCCTCCACTGTCGTTGTGTGGTGACTGCCTCCGGCGGATGGAATCCCAGATCAAGACAAGCATAGACAAAATCCGCGAAGTTGCGGGGGAGATGGGCGTCGATGTGCTGCTCACCGGCATCCTTCCCACCCTGGAACCGTCCGATCTTGTCATGAGCAGTCTAACACCGCTGCCGCGTTATGCCGCGTTGAACGAGACCCTGATGGACCTTCGCGGCGGCCCCTTTCAATTCGTGATCAAGGGGGCCGACGAGTTGCGAGTCAGGCAGGATTCCGTCATGCTCGAGGCCTGCAACACCAGCTTCCAGGTACACTTTCAGGTCTCTCCCGAGGATTTCGCGCATCTGTATAACACGGCACAGGCGATTTCCGCCCCGGTGCTCGCCGCCGCGTCGAATTCGCCGATCCTGTTCGGTAAACATCTCTGGCGCGAAACCCGAATCGCCGTCTTCCAACAATCCGTCGATGCCCGCGACCAGACCCACCCCCAACGCGAACTCAGCCCCCGCGTCAGCTTCGGCAACCGATGGGTGCGGGAATCAGCCATGGAAATCTACAGGGAGGATATATCCCGTTTTCGCGT
>CAYXGR010000405.1:0-1980 GCA_964464525.1 uncultured Planctomycetaceae bacterium | reverse complement strand
ATCCTCCGGCGCTTGCTCCCGCTCGCCCGAGAGGGGTTGAACGAATTGGGCATCGACGGCGACGACATCGATCATTATCTCGGTATCATCGAGGGCCGCGTATCGAACAAGCAGACCGGGGCCAAGTGGCTGCTCAAGTCACTCGCCGAGATGAAACAGCAGGGCACCCGAACGGAACGATTGACTTCCATCACCGCGGCGATCGCGCGGCATCAAAGGGAAGACCTGCCCGTCCACGAATGGCCTCTCGTCGGGCTCGATCCGGGGGCCGACTGGGGAAAAAACTTCCTGCGGATCGAGCAATACATGACCACAGACCTGTTCACCGTGAATGAAGACGAGGTGATCGATCTTGTCGCCAACGTGATGGACTGGGAGCGCATCCGCCATGTACCGGTCGAGGACAACCAGCATCGGCTCGTGGGCCTGGTCTCGTATCGCACGCTTCTCCGGTTTCTCGCGAAGAACCTCCCACGCGGATTCAGCCGGGCGGTGGCGGTCAGCGAGATCATGCGGCCGGATCCCATCACCGCCGCCCCGGAGACACCAACGCTCGAGGCGATCGAACTGATGCGCCGGCACGGCGTTTCATGCCTGCCAGTGGTGAAGGAAGGAAAGCTCGTCGGCATCGTGACGGAGAATGATTTTCTCAAAATCGCGGCTTCGCTGTTGGAACAAAACCTGAGACGGGATTAAAGAGCGTGTCATTGTTGTCGGTCGAGACAGCCCAGCCTTATCGGTCCTACCGGCGGATCGTCGGCCGCCACCACAGCGAGCGGCCCGGCCCCTCCATCGTCGTCGTGGCCGGCATCCACGGCAACGAGGCCGCGGGAATCGTCGCCCTCGAGCGGGTTTTTAAGACCCTGGGAAATATTCGACCAATCTTTTCAGGGGATCTCATCGGCATCGCCGGGAACCTGACCGCCCTCCAGCAGGGCGAACGGTACGTCAATGAGGATCTCAACCGCGCATGGACGCCCGATCGAGTCGCCCGCATAAAACGGGCCGATCCGAACCCACTTGAGCAGATCGAAGACATCGAGATGCATGGGCTGCTCACCGCCTTGGAGGAGGCCTTCGACCAAGCCCGTGGCCCCGTCTATTTCCTGGACCTCCACACCAGTTCCGCGCCCGGTGCCCCCTTTGTCCTCCTCGGCGATACCCTGCGAAACCGGCGGTTCGCGCTCAGGTTCCCCGTGCCGGTCATCCTCGGCCTCGAGGAGCAGATCGACGGCGTCCTGCTCGAATACGTCAACTCCCTCGGCCACATCGCACTCGGTTTCGAGGCCGGCCAGCACAATGCCCCCGAGTCGGTCGACCATTTCGAGGCCGCACTCTGGATCGCCCTGATCGAGGCCGGCGCGATCGACGCAAGCGAGGTGCCCGAGGCCCGCACCGCGCGGGAACGGTTGAAGCGAAGCGTGGACCACCTGCCGTCCGTGTTGGAGATCCGCTATCGCCACGGCATCAAGCCCGATGAAGGGTTCACAATGCGGCCGGGCTTCCCGAACTTCAAGGTTGTCAGAGCGGGGGATTGTCTCGCGAGTGACAAAGAGGGCGAAGTCCGTGCCCGCTGCCGCGGTCGCGTCCTCTTGCCGCTCTATCAAGGCCAGGGCAACGACGGATTCTTCATCGCACGCGAGGTCCGGCCCTTTTGGCTCCGAGTTTCATCGATCCTTCGCCACCTCCGCGCGGATCGCTTGGTTCCGTTACTGCCAGGCATCCGACGCCATCCGGATCAACCCGAGTCGCTGATCGTCAGCCACATCGCTCGCCGTGCGGCCATGCCGTTGTTACACCTGCTCGGCTACCGAAAGGTGCGCGAAGCAGGCAATAATCTGATCGTCAGCCGGCGACGCTACGATCTTCAAGGACCGAATCAGAATTCAGCATCGCACGCAATCGAGCCCTGAAAGGGCGACAGAACAAAGCCCAGGGCAGAGCGAAGCGTCGCCCTGGGTTCCGATCTCCCCCATCAAA
>CAYXGR010000404.1:0-3214 GCA_964464525.1 uncultured Planctomycetaceae bacterium | reverse complement strand
CCGATGGTCAACGGCCTACTCCAGCAAGAACCCACATTGACGCGCCGCAGTCCTGAATATAACCCGCGTAGAGTGTCATAGACCCTACGCCCCGTCGACCGCAGGACCGGCTGGCGAGAATCGTCGGATCGGGGTACAAATAGCCATGATAGGTCTGTGATCGGCGGGAAGGAGTGATCATCGGTTTGAAGCCGGGTCTCATTCGGGGAGTCAGTCGGGAGGCCACGTTCGAGGTCACCGAGGCGATGTGCCCGGCCTTCGACGGGCAGGTGGTCCATCGCGTCTGCGCAACCTGGACGCTGGTACACTACATGGAACTCGCCGGTCGCCGGGTACTGGTGGACTTTCTGGACCCGGACGAAGAGGGCGTCGGCAGCCACGTGACCTGCGACCACCTCGCCCCGGCCCCGATCGGAACAACCGTCCGAATGGTCGCGACGGCGACAATAGTGAGCGATCGCGAACTGATGTGCGAGGTTATGGCGGATTGCGGGGATAAGCGAATCGCTTCGGGCAGGACGGTACAGAAAATATTCCCCCGCGCCGTGTTGGCCCGGATGCTGGGGGAGGGGTGAATTCGCTGTGACGGCATACGAGGGAAACCCCGCCGACTCGTTCGGCTTCAAAAAAATTCGCTACGAAAAGCGCGACCTGCGCGCGATCGTCACCTTCAATCGGCCCGATGTCCTCAATGCCGTCGATGGGGAGATGCTCATCGAGTTGAACGCGGCGTTTCAGGATGCGGCGTGGGACGACGATGTTCGCGTCCTGATCCTGACCGGCGCGGGCGACCGGGCATTCTGCACCGGGGCCGACGTCAAGGAGCAGGCCGAAGAGTTCGTCGGTCGGCCCAACCGCTATTGGAAATGGATGGGCCTGTTCATCGAATGCCACGAACGTCTGCGAAACATCGGCAAGCCGACGATCGCCCGGTTGAACGGAATGGTCGTCGGCGGGGGCAACGAGTTCAACATCTCGTGCGACCTGGCGGTCGCGGCGGAGGACGTGGTAATTCGACAGGTCGGCGCGGCGAGGGGATCGGTCGCCGCGGCCGGAGCGACACAGTTCCTCCCGCTGATCGTCGGCGACCGGAGGGCACGGGAGATCCTGTTTTTGTGCGAGGAGATCCCGACCGCGAAGGCCCTGGAGTGGGGCTTGGTGAACCAGGTCGTGCCGCGCTCGAAGCTCGACGCCGCGGTCGATGAATTGGCCGGGAAGCTGATCGACAAGATGCCGGAGTGCCTGCGCTACACGAAGCAGCAGCTCAACTTCTGGCGGGACTTCTCCTGGCACCAGACAATCGGCCACGCCCGCGAGTGGCTCAGCCTCCACAACCGCTCGCCCGAAACGGCCGAGGGGATGAATGCATTCATCGAGAAACGGACGGTGGATTATGAGAAGTTTTGATCAAAGACACGCTAGGATTCATTCGTGACCAGACCCCTGCGAATCTACATTGATACATCCGTCGTGGGCGGCGTATTCGACGATGAGTTTTCGGATGTCACGCGGATATTTTTTGACCAGGCACGGCGTGGCAATTTCATTTTGCTGATTTCCAATCTGTTGATTGAGGAACTGACCGAAGCGCCAGAGCAGGTTCGAATCTACCTGTCGAATTTCCCACGCGAATACATGGAAGAGTTACGCCGTGATCAGGAAGCCAGGGAGTTACGTGACGCATATCTTTCTGCGGGCGTCCTCGGGAAGTCCTCGATTGATGACGCTTTTCACGTCGCATTGGCGACGACCGCCCGAGCCGATCTGATCGTCAGCTGGAACTTTCATCACTTCGTCAACATAGAGAAAATCCGCGGTTTCAACGCCGTAAACCTTCAACATGGATATAATCTGATGGACATCCGATCGCCTCGTGAGGTCATACACCATGAAGACGAATAAGAAATTCGACTGTGTTGAAATGAAACGAGACATTCAACAACGGCTCCTGGAAAAATGGAATGGGCAGACCGATGAGGAAATTCAGAGCCGATTCGAGAAATGGGCGAAGGAATCCGATGATCGGCTGGCCCAATGGTGGCGCAGCGGTGAGGCTCCGGTAAGGCTCGCACCACTCGATTGATTTCGGAGTTTCCCGATATGACGCACGTGATTGAAGTGGCTGTTCCCGAAAAAAGACATCGGATGCACCTTCGATTTGCCGACGGCTGCGAGGGTATCTTGGATCTGAATGAGTTAATCGAACTAAATGGTGTGTACGCTATGCTGAGAGACGACAACGTATTTGCGAGTGTGCGGATAGGTCGCAACGGCCGCTGGATTGAATGGCTGCAGGACATCGATCTTTGTGCGGATGCGCTCTACAAACTATTGCAGTCGAACATCGAGCAACAATCCACGACCTGAAAAACGCCGGCCTTGATACAGGGATCATCTACAGATTCATCATGTGAATCCCCCCACACCGGACCCAAGTAGTACAATACGCCGCAATGAGGAAGGAACCATGACCGACAAACTCATATTGACTGAACTGGACGGCCCCGTTGCCATCGTGCGGCTCAACCGGCCCGAGGTGCTCAACGCGCTCAACATCCCGTTAATGGATCAACTCATCGAACAATTCGAGAAGTTCGACGCCGACCCGGCCGTCCGCTGCATCGTCCTGACCGGCAACGAAAAGGCCTTCGCCGCCGGGGCCGACATCAAGGAGATGGCCGAGGCCTCCGCCGTCGACATGTACGAGCGGAACAACCTCGCCCGTTGGGAGCGGATCAAGCGCGTGCGGACACCCATCATCGCGGCCGTCAGCGGCTTCTGCCTGGGCGGCGGCTGCGAACTGGCCATGCACTGCGACATGATCATCGCCGCCGAGTCCGCCCGATTCGGCCAGCCGGAGATCAACATCGGCGTCATGCCCGGCGCCGGCGGCACCCAGCGGCTGGGCAAGACCGCCGGCAAGTTCCGGGCGATGGAACTGATCCTGACCGGACGGCAGTTCGACGCCAAGGAGGCCTATGAACTCGGCCTGGCGACGCGCGTCGTGCCGACGGGGGCCTGCCTGGACGAGGCCGTGCGCCTGGCGAAGGAGATCGCCGCCCGCTCGCCGATGGCCGTCCGCTTCGCGAAGGAAGCCGTGCTCAAGGCCTTCGAATCACCGCTCTCAGAGGGGCTCGACTTCGAGCGAAAGATGTTCTACATGCTCTTCGCGACCGAGGACCAGAAGGAGGGTATGAAGGCATTCGTCGAGAAG